>JAJYMT010000018.1 GCA_021786695.1 bacterium | reverse complement strand
CGGTGGTGGCCGCAGCGGCGTAAACCAGCCCGGTAGCCGAGCCGGAAACCACGTTGGTGCCGGAAAAAATCAGCTGACCCCTGTCACCTTCCCCGCCCGTGTGTTTTTCGACCGGAAAACTTTCACCGGTCAGCGCCGATTCGTTGACGAAAAAGTCATCGCTCTGGATCAGGCGACAATCGCCCGGCACGATGTCGCCGGCCGCCAGCACCACCAGGTCGCCGGGAACCAGATAGCGGGTAAGTATTTCTTTGGCCTCGCCGTCGCGCCAGACGCTCGAACGCACCGTCAGCCGTTTGGCGATTTTTTCAGCCGCGCGGTTCGATTTGTGCTCCTGATAAAAATTCAGAGCGGCGCTTAAAATCACCATGGAGATGATTACTGCGGTGCTTTTTACGTCGCCGGTCAGGCCGGAAATGGCCGCGGCGAACAACAGCACCAGCGACAGCGGATCCCTGAAGTAGGAAAGGAATTTAATGAATGGCGAAGTCCGTTTTTTTTTGACCAGTTCGTTCAGGCCGAATTTTTCCGAGCGGGCGATCGCTTGCGCGTCAGAGAGGCCCTGGCGAGACGACTGCAGCCGTTCAAACATTTCTTCGAGCGGCATGGTCAGCCAAAAATTAATTGCCGGTTGTTTCGTTGCTTCGGGCATAAACATGAGGCGACAGAATGATTCTTTTATGTTTTTATTATACTTATTTTTTGTATTTTTGAAAAGCGTTGACAGTTGTGGTATTTTATGCTAATATTATAATATAAGATAAAAAATAATTTATATATAAACAGCCCCGAACAGGGTTGTTTTTTGAACTCTAAAAGGTCGATTTGCCGGCTAAATTAACCGACAAAAAACAATTATCTCTAATTTTAGCGTAAAAAATCCAGGCATCTATCTGGTCTGCCTATTTAAGGGGCAGAAAAAATAACAAAAACAAAAACTATGACCAAAGCACCAAGCATCAATGATCTTTTTTTGTCCGTGATGGCCAGCTTCATCGGTTTCGGACTGGTGGTCGGCATCGCACAGGCCGCCTTTAATTATGGCGGAGCGCAGATACTATTTACGGCTAATCCGGTATTTGCGCAGGTTCCATCGACAACCGACACCGGTTCGCCCGCAGGAGTGAGTTCCTGCCCGAGCGGACAGGTACTGCATACCAGCGCCAACTACGCCGCCGGTACGGGTTATTGCGATTGCCCGGAAGGATACATTTTCCAATATCCGAACAATATCGGGCTGGATCGAGGAAATTGCTTTTCAAAATCGCCGGTTCCGGTTGCCGCAAGGGCCACCACCACGATAAATAAAAAATATCTCGATACGCAATGTATCGCCACGGCGGTCGAGGCAAGAGATTCATCGATAATAACCGGCCTGACCGCCTACAACACGGCGGCGCAAGCGGCGTTGGGCGCAAGGAAGAGCGCGCTGGTAAATGCCTGGCAGCAATTCTCCGATCGCAAAGTGCGCCGCACGGAAATTAAAAGCATCTGGGAGACCTATCGTTCGGCAGTCCGTTCGGCGGTAAAGACCTTCAGCGTCGCCAAACGAGCCGCTTGGGCTAAATTTTACGCCGACAGGAAATCCTGCGGCATCTACGCCACAAGTGATGATTACACCAATCAGGGCGTAGACAATTCTTTGTAGGAAATTTTTTAAAAAACACCTCCCGTTGTTTGGGAGGTGTTTTTTGTTTTTCGGTTTTCAGGCACGGCGCAAACATTTAGGGCGCCTGTCGCCGAGGCGTTTTTTGCGGACGCTTTTATCGACGGCAAAAAATTCCCTGATCAGAAGAAATATTTCCCGGGTTGGTTTATAATTTTTCTCGGCGACAGGACCTAAATGTTTCTTAGTAGGTCGGAGTGGCGATGTAGGTGAGAATATTGGAATAATCGCCGGTTTCCTGCAGGGCCGTGATTTCGATGCGGTAGCCGACCTTGGCCATGCCTTTGTCCTGGGTGCTTCCGTCGGACGGGCCGGTGTGCATCATCACCTCCACCGGAGTCGTGGTGACGAAGCCCTTCCAGAGGTTGTTACCGAAGTAGTCGCCGGCGGTCAGAGTGCCGTCATCCGAGGTGAAGCCAAAGTGGCCATAGGTCCATTCAGCGTCCAAAAGGCCGCTCGGGGCTGCCCAGGCCTGGGGCGCGGTCGAGGTGCCATCGACGAACGAGTCGATGTCGGCGCCGCCGGAGGAAAGCAGGTTCTGATTCTGCTGTACCGTCACCACGTAGCCGTTTTTGGCGTTGGTCGACACCCGCAACTCCTGGCCCATGATCGAAGTCGAGGCGACCGTCAGGGTGCCGAAGGCCAGAGAGGTGGTAGCCGACGTCCGGGTAGTGTTGGCGCCGTTGATATTGGTGCTGGTTGCCAGCGGCCGGATCTCGAAAGTCAGGGCGGAGGAAACGCTGGCCGAAACATCAAGATTGTCGATGATCGCCACCGCGACATCGATTGCCTCATTCAAGGCGCCGCCATTTTGCCTGGAAGCAACGTTGATTGACTGGCTGCCGGCCGTCACCGGATTAGTGATGCCGGTAAGGAGGATGGTTTTCGAGCCGGTGGCGATCGGACCGGTGGCGGTGCAGCGGGCGGTCTCGGTGGTCGGCGCGGAAGAGGTCGACGAGGCCGGGCAGGTGATCGCTCCGACCGTGATGTTGCCGAACGGCGCGGGCAGGGTCACTTCGAAGTAGTCGTTTACCGCCAGCGCTACGTTGGTGGTAAAAACGATCGTGTGGGTAGCGGCCACGCCCAAATCCGAATCGCTCAAGGTGTCCTTGGCGTTGGCAAGCGAGGCGGCGTTCGAGACCGGCGCCGCGCCGTAAACCGCCAAGAGCGAAATCATCGCCAGGATCGCCAGCAGTTGTTTTCCTTTTCGCATAGGAGAAGTAATCGTTAATTAAATATAAACAATCGTTTATATTCAACCGAAGATCGACCCGCCCGGCGGGCTGGTGTCCGCGCCGGCTCCGGTTGTTGGGGCCTAAACCCCGATATATAAATTAATTGTCGTTGAAATGATTTCATAAACTATTCCAAAGTGAATTGAACAGATAAATTCTGTTTTCGGCCTCTCCCCGGTCCTCGATCAAGAGCGCGGTGTGTTTATCGGTCGAGATGGAAAGCAGCCGTCCGCCGGCAATCAGATCGAGATGGTTCGAGGGGGCGCCGTCGGCAAAGGTCTTGATTTCAACGCCGCCGGTTAAAAGTAATTCAGGCGGTACTGCGGACTGTTTCGGTTGAAAAATTTTGATTCGCGCGTTTCGAGCGGCGGCTGACAGAACGGTCTTTAATTTTTGGCCGAACAGGACTGACAGATATTCAAGCGGCCCTTGGATCAAAATTTCTTGGCCCGCGGCCGGCCGCTTAAGGATTGCGGTCAGACAGGCGAGAATCTGTTCGTCCCCTTCGAAGTAGCTGGCCCGCGGCCGGCCGCTTTCTTTGGCGCGGATGGCATTTAATTCCGGCAGAATTTGAACGAAGGCCCGTTCTTTACCCCGCAGCATTTCGAGCAATTCTTCCGGTTCGGCCGGCAGCACCAGGCGTCTGGCTCCTTTTTTTGAATCGGAAACAAAACCTTTGGTTTTGAGCGTCTCCAATATATCGTAGGAGCTGACGCGGTGCAGAGAAGCGGCGGCCGCGATTTCTTTAACGCTCCCTCCGCCTAAAGCCAAAACAGCCAGATACACCCTGGCCTCTTTTTCGTTCAAGCCGAACTGAACTAATTGAGACGAGATCAGCATTATATGTAGTAAATTTTCTACATTTATTATACATTAAAGTGGCAATGAATGTAAATACCCTCTTTAATTAAATAAATTTTGTTAGTTTAAAATTACAAAATAATGTAGGAAAAATGCTACAAAATATTACATTTTGATGAAAATCAAAACACCCGCTCCAAAAAGTGAAGCGGGTGTTTAAAAATGAAAAATCCGGCCGATAAAATTTAGCCGGAAATCAAATCATTATTTTTTAGAGCAAAGAAAACAAGGTAAAGACGCTGGCGACAGTCATCAGGCCGGCTGCCAGCCAGCCGATGATTTTGGTGAGCGGTCCGTTGGCGCGGCCGCCCATGATTTTTTTGTCGCCGCTGATCAGCAAAATCAATATGAGAACCACGGGAGAGATTACGCCGTTGGCGATGGCCGAGTAAATCAGTACCTTGATCGGGTCGAACCCCAGAAAATTTAAGCCGAGCCCCAGGAGCATCGAGATGATGATTACGCCGTAAAAGGCGTGCGCCTGTTTCAATTTGAGATACAGGCCTTCGCGCCAATGGAAACTTTCCGACATCGCGTATGAAGCCGAACCGGCCAGTACCGGAATGGCCAATAGTCCGACGCCGATGATGCCGATGGTAAAAAGCAGATAGGCGTTTTCTCCGGCCAGCGGGCGGAGCGCGGCGGCGGCATCGGCGGCGGTGTCGATATTGGTAATGCCGTTAGCGTACAGGGTGGCGGCGCAGGCGGAGATGATAAAGAACATCACCGCGTTGGAAAAAAACATTCCCGACCAGACGTCGGCCCGCATTTTTTTGACCTCGCCATCGGTCGCGCCGAGCCGTGATTTGATGGTAGCCCGTCCCTCAAGTATCTGCTCTTCGATTTCCTGCGAGGTCTGCCAGAAAAAGAGGTAGGGTGAAATGGTAGTGCCGAGCACGCCGGTAACGAGCAGGATCGAATCGCGATCGAAAGTGAAAGCCGGAATCAGAGTGGCGCGCGCGATCGCGCCCCAATCCAGCTCGATCATCAGCGCCGAGAAGACATAGGAAAGCAGGATCAGGGACAGATATTTCAAATAGCGGGCGTATTTTTTGTAGGTGGTGAAGATCTCTAAAATCAGACAAAGCAGGGTGAAAAAAACCACCAACGCTTCGAAGGCCATGTTCGGCACGAACAGCTGGACGGCTTTGGCCATGGCGCCGAGATCGGCGCCGATGTTAAGGCCGTTGGCCGCCAGCAGCAGGAAGGCGCAAAGGTAAAGCACCGGACGCGGAAAGTGTTTGCGGATGTTGGCGGCGAGGCCCCGGCCGGTGACTAGGCCGATGCGGGCGCACATTTCCTGGATGACCGCCATCAGGGGAAAGGTGAGCGGCGCCAGCCATAGCCAGCGGAAGCCGTATCGGGCGCCCGCCTGGGAATAGGTGGCGATGCCGGAAGGATCGTCATCGGCTGCGCCGGTGGTGAGACCGGGCCCGAGCATATGCCAGAATTCCTCGGCTTTTTTTACGGTCGGGCGCGCTTCCAGCGCCCGGACGATTTTTTTCGACTCCTCCACCGTTTTTTCAAGCGCGATCGCCGGCGTTTCGGCAATCCGCTCGATCAGCGGTTCTTGGCGGCGATTGTGGTTTTCCATATCTTTATTTTACCTTAAAAGAAGGTAATCGCCAATCATCCTTGACGAAAGATTAAATTTCTTTAATGATAACTGATAGTACCTTACAGACAAGAAAAAAAAGGGGGGTGATGATTTTGGCCGGCGACAACGGTAATGGCAACGGCAAAGGCGAGGACTGGTTTTATAAGTATATCCGCGAATCGGAACTTCTTACCTTCGCCGATGAACAGAGGTTGTTGCGTCGCGCCAAGCTGGGCGACCGGGAAGCCAGTAATGACCTGATCGAATCGAACATGCGATTGGTGCGCCAGCTCGCGAGAAGACGCGCCAGGGACGAAGCGCATTTTCAAGAGCTGGTGTCGGAGGGTGTGCACGGGCTGTACAAGACGATCGAGAAATTCGATTTTGCCAAAGGCAAAAAGTTTTCGACTTACGCGACCCGGTGGATTCGCAAATTCATCGGCGAGTCGATACGCAAAGAGCGGAAACTGGTCCTGTTGCCGCCCGGCGAGACGGGTGAGTGGTTGGCCGAATTGATTTTCAGCCGTCCGGATCAGTCGCCAGGGCAGGGACTCGAGGCGGAGGGGAAAAGGCGGCTGGTTGATCAGTTTCTCGCCTGCCTGGATCCGCGCTCCGCCGAGGTGTTGCGGCTGCGCTACGGCATCGGCGACGATACCGACGCCGGACCTCCCAAATTCAAGGAAATCGGCCAGAAAATCGGCCGCACCAAGGCGCGTGCGAGTCAGATCGCGGCCGAAGCGCTGGCCGAACTGCAACACCTGGCCAAAGAGGAGCGGTTTTCGATCCACAGATACGATTAAGGGCGGTCGCTTGCGGCCGCCCCTTTTTAGTATATAATATAGAAGTATGAGAATAATATTCGTCGTATTTTTTTTAGTGATGCTCTGTGTCTTGTTTTTAAGCCATTGGTTTATTTATTTTTCGCTGGTTAATTTCTTTTCCATAAATTCCTGGTGGCTTAAGAAAGGATTGATTGCTCTAATGGCCTTGCTGGCGATCAGTTTTATCGTCGACTCGATCGCGGTTCATTATTGGGAGAACTGGTTCACCCGGCTGCTATATTTTACCGCCGGCACCTGGCTGGGGCTGGGATTAGCAATTTTGGCCTTTAGTATTTTTGCCTGGATTCTTATTCTCCTGGGTAAGATGCTGGGTTTCAGTTTGAGCGGGCAAATCATCGGCAGCGCCGTCCTGGCCGCCGGTTTCGCCCTGACTGCCTACGGCCTGTGGAATGCCGGCCAATTAACGGCCAAAACCGTAGAGATTAAAATTAGCGGCTTGCCGTCCGCCTGGCAGGGCAAATCAATCGTGCAGCTTTCCGACGTGCACCTGGGAGTGGTTTTGCGTCCGGGGTTTATCAAAGAGATCGTCAGGCGCGTCAACCAGATCAAGCCGGAGATGGTGGTGATAACCGGCGACTATTATGACGGTATGGACGGTGAAATGGATGATCTGGCCGACCCCTTGAATGAATTGGATGCGCCGCGCGGCGTTTATTTCATCACCGGCAATCACGAAACATATCTGGGTCTGGAAAAGGTTTATGCCGCCCTGGCTAAAACCAAGGTGCGGGTGATGAAAAATGAAACGGCGGACGTCGATGGCTTGGAATTGATCGGCCTTGGCAATCCGGCCGACTTTAATCGCGGCGAGCAGCCGGCCGAGATCCTGAAGGCGCTCAAACCGAAGCGGCCGAATATTTTGTTGTATCACAATCCCGCCCTGGCCGAAAAATTCGCCGCTACGGGGCTGGTCGACCTGATGCTTTCGGGCCATAGCCACAACGGCCAGCTTTGGCCGATCAGATATATCAGCCGGCTGGTGTATGGTCGGTTTGTCACCGGCCTCAACCGGGTCGGCGACTTTCAGATATATACCTCGCCCGGCATCGGCACCTGGGGTCCACCGATCCGCACCGGCAATCAGCCGGAGATTACCGTTATCAAGCTTCAGTAAAAGATATCAACAAACGGCTTCATTGACAAACGGAGGTCGTTTGTTTTATTATTATCAATTCTTGTCAAATATTAATAATATTAAATTAATTCAGTTTTTCATCTTATGAGAATCAAACTACCGCTGGAAAAAATCAGAGGCAGCCGCTGGGCCAAATGGCCGGCAATAATCGTACCGATTTTCGGCTTGTTAATTTTAGGCGGCCTGCTCGTGAACGGCTACCGGACCTACGAACGGCGCACCACCAAAAGCGTCGTGCCGGCGCCGGGTAAAAAAACGGTTAAAGTAATTCCGCTGAACCAACTGGCAAGCGCCGGTGAACTTACGATCGAAGGCACGGTCAAACCGGCGACCAGAGTCGATGTGGTGGCGCTCACCAGCGGCACCGTCAGACAGATCGTGGCCAAAGTCGGCGACCGGGTGGCTCTTAATCAGCCGCTGGTTTTTTTGCATGACGACATCACCCTTACCAACCTGAATAACGCCAGCAACAATTATAATAATGTAGCGCAAAATTTTTCAACCACCAGGCAGCTGACCGACGAAGGCATAAAACAAGCAGAACTGGGGCTTGAGCGCGCCAGGGAGACGGTCGCTTCGGCGGAAATCGGATTGAAATCGGCGCAGGATAACTACAACAACGGACTGGCTTTGCAAAACAAGGGGCGGGAGGATCTGAAAAATAACGCGGTAACCAACTACTACAGTTATCTGAACACCATCAACACCGCCCTTACCCAGTGTAACTTCATTATTAAGGCCGACGGTTCGAGTCAGCTCGAGGGCATTTCGCCGACCCTGTCGGTACGAAATCCGCAGGCGTTGACCGACGCCAAAAACGATTATGCCGCGGCCAAAGAAAAATATGATGCGCTTTTGCTGGCCGAGGTGACGCCGGAAAACGCAACGCAAGCGGTACGCCGCGCGGTCGAAGGATTGAAATCGGCGCAGCGGCTGGTTGATGACACCGTGTTGGTCCTCGACAACACCATCTCCAGCAATACTTTCAGCGAATCGGCTTTAAACGGCCAGAGGTCGGGTTTTGCCGCTCTGCGCGCCACCCTGATCGGCGCGCTGACCGGCGCGCAGTCGTTTTTGCAGACGCTCGAGAATCTGGATTTGAATTATAAACAGCAGCTGGACGCGCTCGATAACGGCAAGCGGAGCGCGGAAAATCAATTGGCGCAGGCGAAGATCGGTTACGACAACGCGCTGGCCACGCTTTCCGCCACCAAAAAAAGCAGCAGCCAACAGCAGACGATTTCGCAGATTACCCTGGACAACGCCCGCGGCCAGCTGAGCATAATTTCCACTCAAGCTGGCGATCTGACGGTCAAAGCCCCGATTGCCGGACAACTCACCGCCAGAACGGTCGAAGTCGGCACCGAGGTGCGGATCGGCCAGAAGGTGGCGGAAGTATCACAGGCCGATTCGGTAAAAATCATTCTCGGACTGTCGCCGGAAGACGCAAACGCCATTAAACTGGGCGAAAAAGTAAAAATCAATTCTAAATTAGAGGGCACGGTCAATCAGATCGACCCGGCGGCCGACCAGGCGAGCAAAAAAATCAAAGTCGAGGTGCTGTTTGACAACAGCAAGAAAGAATTGATTCCGGAGACGCTCGTTACCGTCGCCCTGCCGATCAGCCGCGCGGCCGCGGGTAAAAACATTTTAGTGCTGCCGCTCGACGCGGTCACTATTTCGCAAAATGAAAATTATATCTTTATGGTCGCGGACGGCAAGGCCAAAAAGACGGTAGTGGAACTTGAACAGATCGAAGGCGACCGGGCGACCGTCAAGGCGGAATTAAACAGCGGCGAGCAGGTGGTGGTCGAGGGCAATAAGCTGCTCGAAGAAGGGGATTTGGTGGAGATAAAAAATTAAATTATGCTGGAGCCGCTTTCGAAAATTGATGATCAACGGCCGGGCGAACCGGCCGGTGAAAAACATCAGAGCGAACACCTCTCGTCCGACTTCCGTTATTTAGAGACGTTGGAGTTTCGGCCGGAACTGAGGAAGACCTGGCTTAATTTTTTCGTGACCAATTTCCGGGTGGTGGTCCTGTTGATCCTTCTGATCACCGGCATCGGCAGCTATTCTTTTTTGCTTTTGCCGCGCGAATCAAACCCGGAAGTGAAGATTCCGATCGCGGTGGTCGCTACCACCTATCCGGGCGTGGCGCCGGCCGATATCGAAGAGTTGGTGACCAAGAAGATCGAAACCGGCATCGCCGGACTAAAAGGCATCAAAAAAATCACCTCCAATTCCGCCAATTCGTTTTCGGCCGTGACGGTCGAGTTCGACGCCAAAGAAAATCTGGACGACTCGATCAGAAAGCTGCGCGACCAGGTGACCAACATTAAAAAGGACCTGCCGGCAGACGCCAACGAACCGGTGGTGCGTGAAATTTCATTCGACGACACCCCCATCTGGACCGTGGCGCTTACCGGTCCCTATGACGGTTTTACTTTGCGAAAATACGGGGAGGACCTGAAGGATGAGCTGGAAAAAATACCGGGCGTGCGCGAGGCCAGAGTGTCGGGCGGCGACGAGCTTGAATTTTCGGTCGCCTTCGATCCGGACAAATTAGCTCAATACGGCGTGTCGATCGATCAGGCGAATCAGGCGGTGCGCGCGGTCAATTTGGCGGTGCCGGCCGGCACCTTCGAGGGCCGCGAATTCACTTATCCGATCCGGGCCGATTCGCGTTTTTTCACCATCAAGGCACTGGAACAAATTCCGGTCGCCCACCTGGATGACGGCAGCATCGTTTATCTTCGGGATATCGCCGAGGTCGAGACGCGCTCGATCAAACACACCGTCTTGTCGCGCCTTTCGAGCAAGGGTGCGCCGTCGCAAAGCGCGGTCACCATCGATATCATTAAGAAAACCGGCGGCTCGATCATCAACACCATCGATCAGGCGAAGGTGACGACCGACCGGCTAATCACGAAATTCCGCCCCGGTGTCACTTATGAGGTGATCGTCGACCAGGGCAAGCGTATAAAATTGGACTTTGCCCAGTTGACGCACGATTTTCTCCTGACTCTGGCATTGGTGTTCGGCATTCTGTTTCTGATCGTGGGGTTGAAGGAGGCCTTCGTGGCCGGCCTGGCCGTGCCGCTGGTATTTTTTACTTCGTTTTCCGTAATGCTTGCGACCGGCATCTCGCTCAATTTTCTTTCGATTTTTTCTTTGATCCTGTCGCTCGGCCTGTTGGTCGATGACGCTATCGTGGTGGTGTCGGCGACCAAGCAATATCTGAAATCGGGCAAATTTACGCCGGAAGAAGCGGTGCTTTTGGTTTTGAACGATTTCAAAGTGGTCTTGACCACTACCACGCTTACCACCATCTGGGCTTTTTTGCCGCTTTTGCTTTCGACCGGCATCATCGGTGAATTCATCAAGTCGATTCCGATCACCGTTTCCGTCACCCTGTTCGCCTCGCTCCTGATCGCCCTGATGATCAACCATCCGCTGGCCGCGGTGCTTGAACGTCTCCGCCTGACCAAAAGATTTTTCGCGATCCTAGCCGCCCTGGCCGCCGCCTTTGCGGTCCTGTCGGCGGCGCAAAGAAGTTTGGCCGGCTATCTGGGTGCGGCCGCCGGGGGGTTGGTTATTTATTATATGCTTCGCTGGTATCGGAGCGGCGGCAAAATTCAGCTGGCGGAAAACGCCGTTCTTATGGCCAAAGAATGGAAAGACGATGAATTGATCAAACAGAAGCTCCGGCAACAGGGCGGCCAGCAGGACGAAAAATTTTCAAGCCGACTGATCCACGGCATCATCCATTTCAATAAGATATTGCCGACCTATGAAAAATATCTGCGCAAGGCGCTGGCCACCAAAAGAACCAGGCGGGTCGTCTTGGCGGTAACGGCCGGTTTGTTCGTGCTGGCGATCCTGCTGCCGGCAGTCGGCGTGGTGCCTTCGGAATTTTTTCCGGCCTCGAATGAGGATTTGATTTTTGTCGATCTGCGGGCCTCCACCGGATTGAACCTGGCCCAAACCGACAAGGTGGTCCGGCGGGTCGAGGAAAAGCTGCTTAAATATCCGGAAATCGTGAATTTTTCCACCGTAGTGGGCAGCCGCAGCGCCCTCTCGAGCGGCGGAGCCAGCGGCCCCTCCAGGAGCTCGTCCAATCTTGCCGGCATCACCATCAACCTGAAGCCGAAAGAGGAGCGCAAGATCAAGTCCTATGAACTGGCCGATAAATTGAGGAATGATTTCAAGGATATAAAAGACGCCACGATCGACGTTGCCTCGCTTCAGGGAGGGCCGCCCTCCGGTGCCGCTTTTCAGGCGCAGATCAGCGGCGATGACCTGACGACCCTGGACAAGATCGCGAGCGACCTGAAACCGCTGCTTGCTTCGATCGACGGGGTGATTTCCACCGACATTTCGCTCAAGGACTCGCCGGCCGAATATACCTTCAATCTCAATCCGGCCAAGCTCGAGCTTTACAATCTGAACGCCGCTTACGTCGGTTCGACTCTGCGCACTGCCATCTCCGGCAGCAAGATCACTACCGTGATTCTCGGAGGTAAAGAAGTCCAGGTGACGGCCCGCTTCGCAGAAAACAAAATTCCGGATCTGCAGGCAATCCAGAATTTACAAGTGATGAATTTTCGCAAGCAGTCGGTCTATCTGAAAGACGTGGCGGAGATCGTTCTGCATCCGTCGGTTGACAGCATCTTAAGGATCAACCAGAAACGTACCGTGATTCTGACCGCCAACATCGATGAAACCACCCGGCCGAACGCGGTGCTTTCCGAATTCCAGGATAAAATGAAAGCGAACTATCAATTGCCAAGTGATTATGAAATAAATTATGGCGGCCAGAACGAACAAAATGCCGAATCGGTAATCTCCATCATCCGCGCCATGGTTCTGGCCGGACTGTTGATCGTTTCAACTCTGATCATCCAATTCAATTCGTTTAAAAAAGCCCTGATCGTCCTGGTCACCATCCCGCTGGCGCTGATCGGGGTGTTTTTCGGCATGGCATTGGCGCGCGTGAATCTGAGTTTTCCGGGCCTGATCGGCATCCTGGCCCTGTTCGGCATCGTGGTGAAAAACGCCATTATTCTGATGGATAAAATAAATCTTAATTTGAAGAGCGGCATCCCGTTCGTCGAGTCGATCGTGGATGCCGGCAAGTCGCGGCTGGAGGCGATTTTCATCACTTCGATCGCCACTATTTTAGGCATCGTGCCGATCACGCTCTCGAATGAATTATGGATGGCTTTGGGCGGCGCGGTGATTTTCGGCCTGATGCTTTCCTCGTTTCTTACCCTATTTATCGTCCCGACCCTGTTCATGGTTCTGATCAAGCCGGAAGCAAAAGTTTGATTTAAGATAAAACCCCGGGCCAAGGCCCGGGGTTTTATGTCCGCTTCGCGGTTGGTTTATTGACGCGGCGCGGGCGGCAGAGCGCGAAGCTGGATCGAGCGGGCCGTGATACTGCCGTCCGGGTTGGCCGAGCCGTTTACGGTAACGTTTTTTCCGGCTGCCAGATCGGCCGGAGTGCCGGTCGTCGATTTAGTAATTTCAGTGCTGCCCGAGAGAAAGATGATTTTCGAACCGCCGTCTTGGGATTTGACGGTTATGCTTTTATCGTCTCTGGAAATTATTTCCCCGGAGGTGAAATCATTGCCGGCGCCGTTGCGTCCGCCTGCGCGGCCGGTAAAGCCGCTGCCGTTACCGCTCCCGAAAAGCCCCAGGTCCTGGATTTTTTGCCGCCGCTCGGCGGGCGGCAATTTTTGCAAGTCGGCCACGTTAAGACCGCCGCCCTGCGATCGGCCGTAGCGCAGGCCGCCGTAAAAAGAGGCGGCGCTGATAATCAGCAGGGCGAATACAAAATAGATAATTTTATTTGTTCCGTTTGGAGTCGTGTTTTTTTCCGGCATAAACTTGGTTTAATAATTGATTAATAAATTTTATTCAAAACGCAGGGCATCGATCGGATTCAATCTAGCCGCCCGCCGTGCCGGATAGTAGCCGAAGATCAGGCCGATGGCCGCGGAAACGCCGAAGGCCAGCAGTACCGAGGAGACGGAAATTTTTCCGGAGATACCGGTAAAATTGGTGGCGACCAGCGATAGCAGCCAGCCGAAAACAATGCCGACCAGGCCGCCGATGAAAGTAAGCAATATCGCTTCGGTCAGGAACTGGCTATTGATGCTTGAATTAGTCGCTCCGATCGCTTTACGCAGGCCGATTTCACGAGTACGTTCGGTGACGGTGGTGAGCATCATGTTCATAATGCCGATGCCGCCGACGATTAGCGAGATACCGGCGATCGAGGCGAGCAGCATGGTGAATATGTCGGTCACCGAAGAGGCGGCGGAAACGATGTCTGATTGGTTCAGTACGCGAAAATCGGCCAGCTGCGGATTAGCGATATGATGCCGCTCCAACAGCAGGTTGGATATTTGCGCCTGGATGGCGTTCATCGATTGGGCGGATTCCGCTTCGATGCTGATAGAGGAAACATAGCCGGCGCCGGCCAAGAACTGCTGTGCGGCCGAGATCGGGACAAAAATCATGTCGTCCTGATTGGTAAAACCGCTGCCGCCCTTGGCTCTGGCAATGCCGATCACCTTGAAATTGATCTTGTTGATTCTGATCGTTTCGCCGATTGCGTTGGTGCTGGAACCGAACAGGTCATCGCGCGCGCTCGGACCGAGCACCGCCACCTTCATATAACTTTTAACCTGGCTGTCGGTGATGAACGATCCGGTATCCATCGTTACCTTTCGTACCTCGGCATAATTTTTAGTCGTGCCGACAATCTGGGTATTGGTGTTTTCTCCTTTGGCGGCAACCTGATAGCGCCGTGAAAGTTCCGGGGCGACTGCCTTGGCCATGGTTATTTCTTTTTGGATCGCATCAGCGTCTTCCTGAGTCAGTGTTTGGGCGCTGCCCTGGCCGGCGTTCGGCCCGCCGCCGAAACTTCTCTGGGACCCGGGGGAGACCAAAATCAGATTAGAGCCGATCGATTGGATGTTCGTCTCGATCGACTGTTGGGCGCCGGCGCCGATCGAGACCAGGGCGATCACCGAACCGATACCGATTACGATGCCGAGGATGGTCAAACCGGACCGGGCTTTGTTGGCGGTAAGCGCGCTATAACTTTCTTCCAGTAAGTCGCTGGTTTTCATATCAATTTGTTTCCGTTAGATTTATCGCTTAAGATCCGTCCGTCTTTAATAAGGATGATCCGATCGGCATGATTTGCGACATATTGTTCGTGGGTGATCAGGACGATTGTCCGGCCCTTGGCATTCAGTTCGCGGAAAGTCGCCAGCACCACGTCGCCGGTTTTTGAATCAAGGTTGCCGGTCGGTTCGTCTGCCAGAAGCAAGGCCGGATTATTGACCAGCGAGCGGGCGATGGCCACGCGCTGCATCTGTCCGCCGGAGAGCTGGTTGGAAAGATGGTTGAAACGCTCTTCTTCCAGGCCGGCCGAGAGGAGCGATTCGCGGGCGATCTTTTCCCGCTCCGCTTTGCCTATTCCGGCATAGACGAGCGGCAGGGCGACATTGCGCAGCACAGTAGCGCGCGGCAACAAGTTGAATGCCTGGAAGACGAAGCCGATTTTGGAGTTTCTGATCGAGGCAAGTTCGTCATCGGTCAGTCTGGCCACTTCGCTGCCGTCGAGCAGATATTCACCTTTGGTCGGCACGTCGAGCGCGCCCAAGATGTGCATCAATGTGGATTTGCCGGAGCCGGAAGGCCCCATAATCGCCACGAACTCGCCATTTTTAATGGTAAAATTGATGTCCTTGAGCACTTCGGTCACCACTCCGTTGTTATCGTATGATTTATAGAGATGTTTACACTCGATCATAAATTTAGTTCGATGATCCGTCGGTTAACGGCCCAGTCCGGGAATGCTGAAGCCGCTTCGTCCGGAAGCGTTTTGGCTGGCGGCGGTCGCGGCGGCATTCGGATTGATGGTTTGGGTTACCACCCGGTCACCTTCGTTGATTCCGGAAACAATCTCGGTCAAACTGTCGTTAGCAATTCCGATCGTGACCGGACGACGGGACGGCGCGCCGCTTTGGTCCAACACCTCGACGTATTCTCCGCTGTCGGTTTTGATCGCCGCATTCGGTACTGCCAGCGCGTCGGTTTTCACCTCGGTAATGATATTGACGTTGGTGCTCATGCCCGGCTTAATCCGCGCATCCTGGGTATCGAGCACGATTTTGACGTTATAAGTGACGACGCCCTGGCTGACAGTGCCGATAGTGTCGATTTCCGCCACCTTGCCGGTCAGAGTCAGACCGCCGACCGCGTCGAAAGACAGGGTCGCCGGCAAACCGAGTTTTATTTTCGCCACATCCACCTCGTTTAAAGCAATCGCAGCCAGCTGCTGTTTGGTGATGATGGTGGCGATGACGGTTGAGGGATTTGCCTGGTCGCCTTTTTGTACATTGAGCGCCGCCACCTCGCCGTCGAACGGCGCGGTGATAACGGTGTTTTTGAAAGTGTTTTCGGCGTCAAAGAGCTGCGCTTGCGCCGTCGCAATTTGCGCGCGCGCCGAAGCGAGATCCTGTTTTTCCGCCGGAGTTTTTAGTTTGGCAAGCGTGTCCAGGGCGTTCTGCCAGGAATTATAGGCCGAGGTGATCTGGTTATTGGCCGCGGCGATCTCTTTTTCGCCCGCCAGCCGGGTCGAAACAACTTTATTTTGCGCCGCGTTGATACTGTCCCACAAATCCTGTACCGCGGTTTGCACCGCGGTTAAGGCGCCGTTAGCGCTAGATATCTGCCCGCTTTCCGTCGTTTTGAATCCGTCGAGCGCGCTCTGGCTCAGCTTGCTTGAGGTGACGGTTTTTTGCAGCGCCAAATACAGATAATTCGAAGTGGCGGCCGTTTCACTCAGTAAATTAGCCGCGTCTTGTCCGGCTCGCCTGATGTTTTCGTCGCCGGGGTCGGCTTGCGCCGTCGCAATACTCGAATCGGCGGTGTCGAGCAAATCGAGCGCTCCGGCATAATGGCTTTTGGCCAGAGACAGTTGAACCAGGTCTTGTATGCTCAAAGTGTCTTTGGCATTGTCATCATTCATTATCTTGTTGGCCGCATCCAGCCAGGTGCGGGCGGACAAAATCTTGTCTTTGATGGTCGAGATGACAGTAAGCCGTTTCAGCCCATTCATTGAAACCAAGTCGGCCAGGTCTTTTTCCGCCTGGTCCAGGTCCGCGGCTGCGCTCTGTTTGCCGTTTTCAAGATTAGCGAGCGCATTTTTGTAGGCGGTCTCGGTCTGGTTTATATTATTTTGGGCGGTTTTCAGATCCGATGCGGTCGCGCCGGAAACGAGCTTGTCCAGGTTGGCTTGCGCGTTTTGCACGGAGGCGCGCGCCTGCAGGATTGCCAGGCGGCTGCTTGACTGATCAATGGTGGCGATTACCTGGCCCTGCTTCACCGTGTCGTTATTTTTCACCCGGGTGGAGATGATTGCGCCCGAACCGAGCGGCTTCAAATCGATCTTGTTGGCCTGCGTCACTTGGCCGGAAGAGGTCACCGCGACGGTGATGGTGGATTTGGCGGCCGCTTCCGTCAAGTATTGGATCGCCGCCGCCGGCTTCAAATATTTCTGGTAGCCGTAATAGCCGCCGTAAGAGAGTGCCAGCAGCAGGAGCAAGGAGCGAAGCTTGTGGGCTTTGATCAAATTTGTGATTTTCAGGAAAAAATTTTTCATCGGTTTTTATTTGATCAGATCGTCGAAGAAATTTTCTGCTACGCGAATCAATTTGGCGACGATCTGGCCCCGGTCGTTGGGCGCGCCGATTACCACGATTTTTTCTCCGATCTTCAAATCAGCGGACTTCAGGTCCTGGCGGCGGCTTTTGATGACAGTTTGTCCGTTAATCAGGATATTTTTTTCAGTATTTTCCTTGTCTTTGATGACCAGGGTAGTGGTACTGGCGGTACTTGAGCCGGTGCTGATGATTTCACCGGCGACGCCGTGGGCGTTGAAGTAATCGTCAAAAGGCGGCCGGCCGAACGGCATCATCCCGAAGGATGACCGATCGTCGCCGCGGCCAGGACCCATCATCGGCCGCCTGCGTTCGCCGATGAAGTTGCGGTAATAATTTTCGCGCCAGCCGTAGGAAAAGCGGGCTTTTTCCAGGCCGACGAAGACGCCACCGGCGAAGACGGCCGCCAACACCGCTAAAATTGCGAGAATGAAGATCGGTTTTTTGAGATACTTGAGCTTAGCTTCGCCGCCCAGCGTCTCTTTGACATTTGATAATTTCAATTCCATAGATTTAGATTAAATTTTTATTGAATTTATTAAGCGAAATAAAAAATCCGATCAGTTTAGCCGAACTGTAGACGAATCCGACTAAGAATAGGCCGGCTAGAGTTATACTCAAAAGTGGCGCGGATTCAAGAGCCGAAAGCGTAAAGTCCGGCAGATTGGCCACGACCGACTTGAAATCGGTGAATAGCAGCGAGGAAATTTCCAGGAAATCGGAGCGGAGCAGGTCTTGGTAAAGATTTTTGCCAAGCGGAATCAAGGCGCCCGAGGAAGCGACCAAGGAAAAAGAGTATAAAAAAAGCCGTCTTTTGATCAAAAGAAGTTTATGTTCGCGGTTGATTTTAGCGATGACCCGGTCGTAAAGATCGGGAGAGGGCGGGTTATCCATACTTATAATACGAACAACCGCCGTTTTTTGGTTCAATTACTTTCTACGAGAGAAGTTTTTTTAATTGTCGGAGGCCGCGGCGGTGCCAGGTTTTGACCGTGTCGAGCGGCTGTTTTAGGAGTTCGGCAATTTCCCGGAATTTCAAATCCTGGTTGTAGCGCAAATCGAGGGTGGCGCGGTAATTTTGCGGCAGACCCTCAAGCGCCAGCTGCAGCATTTCGAAATTTTCCGCCTGACCGAGCGTGGCAAGCGCGGATGGAGCGGTATCGGCTAACGTTTCGGCAACGCTGTAGTTTTCCAATCGTAGATCGGA
>JAJYMT010000072.1 GCA_021786695.1 bacterium | reverse complement strand
TTATCTCAACGGCATCGAGGTTAACCACCTCTTCCACCTGTTGATTGGTGATAATCTGGTCTAATATCGACTTTTTTGCCGCCTCCTCGTTGACAGAAATTTTATTTTCCATGTGAGTACAAGAAAAAATCGGACAAGCTCAATTAATTTTTAATATATATTTGATAAAAAATAATAATCGTCAAAATTGACGAATCTGGTCAGAATTATTTTAGTTATCATAATATAGCACAAAGGTATTCATTAGTCAATAGGTAAATAAATAGCTGCCTGCGAGCATGCAAATCGGCCATAAATAAAAAATGCTCAAGACAAGATGTCTGGCGCATTTATTTTTAATATTAGCGAATAAATTCGTTGATTTGTGAAAACTTAATAGTCCAGATATTCTATTTCGTTCACCAATTGCAGATTATATTCAACCCTGACTTTTTGCTTGACCAAACTCATCAAAACCAGTACGTCTTCAGCGGTGGCGTTCCCGGTATTGACGATAAAATTGCCATGTTCCTCGCTAATCATCGCGCCGCCGACTCTTTTGCCTCGAAAACCGAGGCGGCTGATCACCCAGCCGGCGCTCACCCGCCCGCCGCGGATTACGCCCTCCTTTTCCGCTTCCTTGAGCAACTCGGGGTTTGCGTCCTTCAGGTCGCTCGACAGGAAATTTTTGAAAACACTGCCGGCGTTCGGTTTTACGGCATGGATTTTCGCCCTTTCAGCCAGATTTCCGGCCATCGCCCGCCTGATTTCTTCCGGCCGGGTCGGCGTAAATTTCATCACTGCGCTCAAGGCGATCAATTTTTTTTCTTTGAAAATACTGTGCCGGTAGGCAAATTTGCACTCATCCGGCGTGTAATCCGTCACGTTATTCGTTTCAGGATCGAGAACCGCCACCGTCTTGATGTTGTGTTGTATCGATGAGCCGTATGCTCCGGCATTGCCGCGGACCGCGCCGCCGACCGTGCCGGGAATGCCGGCCGCCCACTCCAGGCCGGACAGGCCCTTGTCCGCCGCCTCGACCACCAATCTGGCCAAAACGGCTCCCGCCTCAACCTTCGCTTCTGAATCCTGCCACTCGATCGAATCGCTCAGATTCTTTATGACCAGCCCGTCGAACCCTTTGTCGGACACCAGCAGATTCGAACCGCCGCCTAGAATAAAATATTTTTCGCCGGCTTGCTTGGCCCAGGCCACCGCCTCGACCAGATCGGCGGGTGGAGCCGCTTGGAAAAATAATTTCGCCGGTCCGCCGATTTTAAAGGTGGTCAGCGACGCGAGGGGCACGTTCTGTTGGAATTTTTTTTCTATCGCCATCTTAAAAATATTTCTTCGGTTTCAATTTCTCATATTTTTTATTACTTATTGCAACAGCATCTCCCCCACCCTGAACACGTCGCCCGCGCCCATCAATACCAACACCTCATCTCGCGTCAGTTCCTCGCGCAGGTGCGCCTCGGCGTCGGCA
This sequence comes from bacterium, assembly GCA_021786695.1. Taxonomy (GTDB): domain Bacteria; phylum Patescibacteriota; class Patescibacteriia; order Patescibacteriales; family GWE2-39-37; genus JAJYMT01. The sequence goes on along the minus strand of JAJYMT010000072.1, from coordinate 1,854 downwards.
AGCGCCGGCAGATAGATGAGTTCAAAATTCTTGTTTTTCATTTTCGCCACCAGGTCGCGCGAATGCACGCCGCCCTGGGCTTCGCGCGCCGAGCCGTAGATGTCCAGGATGATCACCTTGTCGGCCGAATCGAAACTTTCGGCAAAACCGCCGAGCAGCGCCTTGGTGCGGGTAAAGGTGTGGGGGTGGAAGACGACTGTCAGCTTGTTTTTCGGATAGAGCTGCCGCAGGCCAGAAAGCGTCGCCTTGATCTCGGCCGGATGGTGGGCGTAATCGTCATAGATCAGCGCGCCGTTATACTCGCCCATCCTCTGCATCCGCCGCGCTGTACCGGTGAACTGTCCCAGATGCTCGCGGATCGCGGCGAGCGGCGTTTCCAGTTCGATCGCGGCGGCGATGACCGCCAGGGCGTTCGAAATATTGTGCTTGCCGGCGAGCTGGATCGAGAAGTCGCCCAATTCGGACGGTGCGCTTTCGCCGGCGCCGTCTTCGTTCCGGGTCCTGACCTTGAAAAATTGCCGGCCGTCAAAACTTCTTAAATCATAGGCCGCGTAGTCGGCTTGGTTTTCTATCCCGTAACTCACCACCTTGCCGCGGCAATTGACGCCGGCGACCGAACGGATGATCGGATCATCGAAATTAGCAATTAAAAAACCCTTGGCCGGAATCTTCTTGATGAATTCGATGAAGACGTTCTTATACTCCTGCGGCGTGGGGAAAAAATCCGGATGGTCGTAATCGATGTTGTTGAGCAGCACCGCCCTGGGGTTGAAATACTGCAATTTGTTCTGGTATTCGTCCGCTTCTATTATTAATATGTCGGACCCGGACACGAGCGACGGCCCGTCCCATTGCGGCACGATCGAACCGACCATGGCGTTGGGCGCGAGGCCGGCGCGATTGAGGACAAACCCCAGCCAGGCGGTAGTGGTGGTCTTGCCGTGGCTGCCGATGACCGCGATGCCGTATTTTTGATTAAAGACCTCGCCCATCGCGGCCGCGTAGGTCAGGGTCCTGACCTTGCCGGCAAGCGCGGCCGCCACCTCCGCGTTTCGTTCCGCGTTGTAGGCGGTTGAGTAAATTATCAGATCGGCGTCTTTGGGAATATTTTCCGGGGCGAAATTTTCGAGTATCTTCACGCCGGCTTTCCGCAAGGGCTCGTCGGTCATAAAGACCTCGGCTGTATCCGAGCCGATCACTTCGATGTTGTTGCCGGCGAAAAAACGGGCGAGCATGGTCATGCCCACCCCCTTGATGCCGATCATATATACTTTTTTAATTCTTGATAAGTCCATCTTGTCTTTATTTTAATTGAAAATACGCAATCCTACAATAAACACTGCCACCAACGTCGAATATCTTAAATAAATAGAAAAAGGGCTTCGATATCGCTACCGAAGCCCTCTCTCGTCGTTTATGCCTTGGATGGCTGTCTCGTCCCTCCTTGTGGGAGGTGCTAATCGTGTCGGTGTTGCAGTTTCCTGCGGCTGGAAGGTTTTTAGGCCCCCCTGCCCACTTTCACTTTCGCGTGACGGACTTTTCGGCGGACTAAGCCGGATAAAGCGCTTTTCAGCGCAACGTTCCGTTCCGTTGCCGGAACCTCCGTTCCTATGGTCTAGGCAGACCACCTGCTCTTGTCCAACACCGCTTGGATAGCTTGTCCTAAGCTCGGCCTAGCTTGCGGCACCTTCCGGTCCGCGCCCCAGGCCATCCAAACGATTTGCCGCTTTCACCTCTTTGGTGCAGGTTTTCACCCGCTCCTCGGATTTCGCCACCTTTACGGGGCTTCTCCATCTCTTGCGAGAGGGGTGATAGCTGATCGCCGAAACGATCATTTCTCCAAAGCAACCGTGA
>JAJYMT010000055.1 GCA_021786695.1 bacterium | reverse complement strand
TTTTCCAATGGCTTAATTATAACATATTTCTACTATGATTGACAAAATGGGGCCTGGAAAATATAATGAGATGAAAATATAATAAAGCCGAGGTGGTGAAACTGGCATACACGCATGCCTTAGGAGCATGTGGGGCAACCCGTGGAGGTTCAAGTCCTCTCCTCGGCACAAAAAACAAGGATTCGGTTCGTTGACATTCGGCTTGAATTCTAACCTCGGAAAGGAGACGGGAGATGAGAGAAAAATGGTCGGGCGCGTATACCTTCGGCGAAGCGCGGACAGGACACGGACAGCTGGTGGAATTCACCTGTCGCCCGGAAGACAGCGAAAAGATCGCGGAGTTTCTCAAGCAGGTGCGGTCGATCAACATCCCCACCACCGGCCGGATCAGCGTGCCCCACGGCGGATACGGCCGCTATACCCGCTACGATATCGTCCAGCACAAGTATGCGGGCGGAGGAGACGGGTACATCGAGGCGCTTGAGATCAGAAATCCGCCGGACGGACGCTGCGGATACGTCATCCATGAGTATCACGGCTGTAGCGGATCGGGGTCGGTGTTTTACGAGTTCAGAAAATGCGAGCAGGCGATCGCCGCCTGGGGAAAATACTGGGGTTCGCCGGATCGGCCCGATAATCTCTTGAAGTGCAAAGGGTTGATCCGCAGGGTCGTGTGCAACTACGCCATGGACCCTTGGTTCTACGCGGTGGGTGACCAGCTGCTGATGGGCGACTTCGTCTTTCCCGACGTGATCGAAGAGGATGCGACCTATCGTTTCGGCAAAAAATACGTCGTCCGCGATCGCGACGAGACGCCGATGATCAAAACCTGCGTCGGTATGCGCTGGGTCGAGCGAGGCGGCGGCATCTACGGCGATAAAAAAACGCGCCATCGCCAGGTGTTTTTCGACGACGGCACCACCTGGGACGAATATTCCATGAAACCGCCGGAATTGCTCACCGAGAGCAAGCTCTGGATCGGAGCGGCCATCGACCAGCTGCGCCGTCTGCTTGCCGGCCGGACGGACAAGTTCGAGATTCCGTTTACCGATGGCGGCAAATTCATCGGCCGGTTCATCCCGCCCAAGGGCAGCAAGGTCATCGCCGGCATTTACGAGGTGAAGGGTCTTTTCCAGAAAGGGGAAATCACCAAGGAATTTTCCGGGCCGTTCAACTTCCAGCCGACGACCAAAGCGCCGACGGTGGAGGAATCGCTTCGTCTGGTCGCAGCCGATCAGGGCGGGACCATCACGGCGATCCACTCGATAAAATTTATGAAGAGATCGAGGGGCGGTCGGCTGGTCTTCGCCGGTTATTACGATCGCGATCAATAGTTGTTGTTCTGTCGGCGTAAAATTCAGAGACAAGGAGGACGTCATGGTGATGGGAGACAGAGTGCCGCACGGTTTTTCTCGTTCCAGCGCGAAGCGTTTGCCGGCAACAGGAGACGAGGCGCCTTTTCATCCTCATCCCCGCTGGTTCAACCCTCACGGTGTCAAGATGAAGGTGATGCATTTGAACAAAGAGGAGCTCAAGCTGACACTCGCAGCAGCAAGCGCCTCGCTGGTCATCGATCCTTACTCCAGGTCGCGGGACACCTATCGCCTCAAATGGAACGTCGGGTTTTCTGTCAGTTCCTGGGCGGGAGGACAGGCGATAGTTTCTCGTGATGTTCTTCGGGCGATGTTCGGTCTTTCGGACGCCCAGCCGTATTACCGGGGCGATGATCCGCACGCACAGGAGTGGCGCAAAAAGTACCATCTTCGCGCGGATTCCGTTTTGCCCAACCTCTATATCCGAAGCGGCAACCACCTGAACATCCCCTGTGCCGGTTCGGGCGAGGACGGCGATCCGAACCTCTCGGTGTTCATCCACCAGGAGATCAAGGAGATGGTCGGCAAGCTGCTCAAGCTGTAAACCGATCATCAACAACTTTGCCAAGCTGGCGCTAACCCCGCCAGCTTTTTTTAAATTGAATTGAGGGTTAAATAATCTTGATAAAATTTATTAAGTATATTAAGGTTAGGGTAATAATATTTATTTGCGCCCTTTTTATATAAAGAATAGAATAATGCTTCAGGCCCGTTCGGACCGGACTGCTCCGGCAAACCACACCGGCGGGAATGGAGGACAACATGGCAACGGAAGAATCGTACTGGCTCAAGGTGATCGATGGCAAAGTTATCCGGCTCGGCGGCCCTCGTTTTGAATCAGTTTTTATTGATGGTAATAATTTTGAGAAATGGAGATGCCCGAATAATTGGCGAGTAGTCGGATTACGTTCTTCATTTGCCTCCGATGTGGTTGTCGCTCTGGAGGACGGGAACGACAATGTTAAGGCGATTTACGAAACAGCCGGTTATTTACCAGCGAATCTCACACTGCCGGAGCAGGTCGCTTGGATCGTTACCCAGTTTTCCGACTGGGAAGGCTTTGATCTGATGCTGTGGAAAATAAGGATTGAGCAAAGTCCTGAGGTGATGATAAAGCGGCGCAGGCGGCTGGAGGATCGCCTGCGAAAAGACGCGCTTTTTTTCATGAGGGTGGCGAAATTAAACGACGAGACGTGAGGCAATCGGCAGAGAATATATCGTCGCAAGATTAAACACCCGCAAGGATCTTTCCATGCTGGCGCTAACCCCGCCAGCTTTTTTTGTTGAAGGGGCATTTGAGTTGACACAATCGCAGTATTTATATAAATTGAATGATCCCCGCGCCGACCGGCGCAAATATGGGGGTGGGTCCGACCGGACCAAAGGAGACGGTAATGGCAGGAACGGATCTGGAAGGGAAGGCAGAGTTTCGGTTCAAGAGGACCATGGCTCGCGACGCATTTTTGAAATTGGCCGAGCAATCACCGTTCACCACCTTTGAGGAATGGCCGATCGAAGATGTCCGCGAGGCCTGCTTGGCAAGGATGAGGCGTTATAATCTTGACGACGGCGTGGTAGAGATTGGCAATCATCAGGCAGGGTGGGCGGAGAAATGCATCATCGATCTTTTAAAGCAGCGCGACAACGAAATGGCCGCCAAAGTTTTGGAGTGGTATATTTATACCGACAAGGCGGAGCGGGCGATCAAGTTCGCCTTGGTCGACATTCGAAAAAACCCGGCGCTCTACAACCGTATATTTCCACCGATCACGCCCGATCAATTATCCAAAATGATCGTCGGCAAGTTGAAGAAGCGCGCCAAGCCCTATGATCCACATAGCCACGATGATGGGCGTATAGATGATGGGCATATACAGGAATTTATGGCTGAATTATTGAATGACCTGTGCTTGGAGTTGCATGGGGCGAGCCATAACTTGGACGCCATTTGGCCGCGGGCTGAAAGGGCATTGCTGCTGATCAAGCAGGCGCACGACACCGCTCTCAGGTCTAAGGTAGTGACCACCCTCAAGTACCTTATTTGGAGTCATAAAAAAAGAAAGAAATCAGCAGGGCAGCTTCCGTCTTTTGAGTACGAAAAGCGTCTCGCCGTGCTCGAAGATGTTAGCAGGTCTTTGAGCCGTAAAGCCCCGCCTGAAGCATGAAACAAGCCAAACCGGCTTCCGCAAGGAGGCCGGTTTTTCTAATTAAAAAAGGCCACGACGAGTCGTGGCCTGGTGTGTGTTTTAGTACGTGGGCGAACGCTTAGGCGTGTGGGTGGACACGGAGGGTGGTAAACTTCTTGATTTCCGCTCCCGAAATATTCGGACCGCAACGCCCAGCGGATATTACAAGTCCGTCTTCCCTGACTTCAACAATGGGGATTACCCCTTCCGCGACCTTGTACTTAAATCCCGAGCCAAGGCAGAGGATCGGTTTTTTTAAGGCACGAGGCAGTCGTTTCCAGAAACCGCCGCCGAAAGAACTGTTCCGGCCCCAGACGAATTTCAGGAGAAAAAGCAACAGCAGAAGTTCCCTCAAGCTGATACCGGACTCGTTTTTTTTCGCCAGATGTTCGCGGATCAGATCATGCGCCTCGGTTTCATCCAGAAGGTGGATGAGCCGGAGAGACGATGAAATGTTGCAGTAATTCCGTCGATGCCACATTTCTCCGTTCGGTAACCTGTCATCAATTTCCAGTCCCCAGGGCGGTAGTTTTTCCAGGATTTTTTCCAGCTTGAGGCGACCGTAGTCCATCACCAGCCAGGTGAAGGGGTCGTGTTCCGCGTCGTTCTCGCTCAAGGGACGGAAATCGCGGCGGGAGAGATCGCGAACGTCGAAGGCCGAAGGATAGAGCTTGAGCCATTCGTCGATGAACTTTTCCTGGCGCATGATGCTCACCTCTTCCTTGAGGACTGTCCGGATGCGCCGCTGAAAGCGCGATTTGTCACCGCCGATCATGCGGGCCTCCGACCAGGAAAGGTTCGGTAAGCCCTGGGTGATTCCGGCAGCTACGTCTCTGCACTGTTCTTGCATCTGCGCCCGGCGATCCAGCCCGGAATCGATCAGCTCGTCCAGTTCATTGGTGCACTTTGTGCGGCGGTCAGTTCCATGTTCGCTCGAATCTCTGAGCATGGACAGGACCTCCTTCTTTGGATTTTGAAGGTTCAAAAAACAACCTCCTTGCGCGTTACTTTATTGAATCTTGAAGTGTTTGTCAATTTTTGACCTAAACTTAAGAATTCGCTAAAATTATAATATAAATTTTCGGCGGTTTAGCCCTCCCGGGCTAATTTTATTTTCACTTCATTTTTACTTTCAAATGGAAAAGACACAGATAATTATTTTGGCGGGCGGCAAGGGCATGCGGATGAACGCGGAAGGTCCGAAGGTTTTGGTGGAGGCCGGCGGCATTCCGATTATTTTACGTTTGCTTAAAGCGGTTGAAAGGGTTTGCGCCCGACCGACGATCATCGTCGGCTATCAGGGCGAAAAAGTGGTTGAGGCAACCGGCAATAAACTTCACTATGTCTGGCAGGGGGAGCAGCTCGGCACCGGGCACGCGGTCGCCTGCGCGCGAGCCGAGCTGGAAAATCAGGGCTTTGAACGGATCATCGTTTTACCCGGAGATCATCCGTTGCTCGGCGAGGCAACCTTGTTAAAATTAGCAGCGGCACACGAAGACGCCGGGGCAACCCTGACCCTGACCACCGGCCGGGTTGAAAATTTTGACGGTGATTTTACCATTTTTTATAATTTCGGCCGGATCGTGCGCGGAGACGATGGACAAGTTGAACGTATCGTGGAACTCAAAGACGCGAGCGAGCAAGAGAAAAAAATTACCGAGGTGAATCTGGGTTATTATTGTTTCCAAGCCGATTGGCTGTGGCAAAATATTGATAAGCTGCAAGATTTCAATAATGCGAAAGAATATTATTTGACTGACTTGGTAGGCCTCGCCCGCGAACAGGGGCAAAAAATCCAGGCGAAGGTGATTGATAACATCGTTGAGGGTTTCGGCATCAATACGCCGGAGCAGCTCTCTATCGTGGAAAAATATTTAAAATAATATTTATGAACCAAAACAAGAAGGCGTATCTATTCATCCTGTTAATTTCGTTCGCAGGATTTTTTTATGGCTCGACCGCCAGGGCGCAGACAGCCGGAATTTTAATTAACGAAGTCGCCTGGATGGGGACGGCGGAGAGTGCGAACAATGAGTGGCTGGAATTGAAAAACACGGGCGAGGCGGAGGTGGATTTAGCTGGCTGGATTTTGCGCGCGACCGACGGCTCGCCGGTAATTAATCTGGCTGGCAAGATTTCGGCCGGCGGTTATTTTTTGCTGGAGCGAACCGATGACAACACCCTGCCGGCGGTGATGGCTGATCAGATCTATGTCGGCTCGCTGTCCAATTCCGGCGAGATTTTGGAACTTCTTGATGCGAGCGGCGCGGTCGTTGACCGGATAGATGGTTCGGGCGGCCCGCCTGCCGGCGAGGCAGGCTGGCCAGCGGGGGATAATGCGACCAAGGCGACCATGGAAAGGAAGGCGGATGGAACATGGCAGACGAGCGCGGCGCCCGGCGGCACGCCGAAGGCGGCAAATAGTGCCGGGTTGGTTATTGAAGAGGAAGTTGCTACGACTACCGCCAGTTCAACGAATACAAATCAAGCATCCGCAGGAACATCCGTTGACGCCAGCGAAGCGACGGTTAAAAAACAGGTGGCTGAAGAACCGATAATAAATGAACTGCTGCCTAATCCGGCCGGGCCGGATGATCTGACGGAGTTCATTGAACTCTATAATCCGAATGATAATGAAATAAATTTGTCGGATTGGCGGTTGGAAACCAAGCTCGGCAACTTTCAATTCAAGGATCGGGCGAGTTCCAGCGTCGCGCGCAAGGGCTATCTGACGCTTTGGCGCTCAGTCAGCCGTCTGCCGCTTGCCAATCTGGACGATACGCTCAAGCTGTATTCAGCGACGGGTAAATTGATCGACCAGGTCAAGTACAAAAAGGCGGAGGCAGGGAAAAGCTATTGCCTGGACGAGCGCGGGAAATGGCAGTGGTGTTCGCGGCCGACACCGGGGACGAAGAATTATTATAACGCGCCGCCGCGGCTGGAGGTAGTGTTTCCAAAAGAGGCGCGCGCCGGTGCGCCGGTGGTTTTTGACAGTTCTGATATTTTTGATCCTGAAGGCAGGCCGCTGACTTTTAGCTGGGATTTTGGCGACGGCGCGACCAATGACCTGATGACCGCGGAGCACACTTTTTTGCAGCCGGGGAATTACGTGGTGCGGCTGACCGCCGGCGACCAGGAAAACGAGGTGCGCGAAGAGGCGACGATTAAAGTTTTGGGGCCGAACGGCGAGAAAATTTCAACCGCCGCGATCGGCAAGACAAAAAAAGCGGCCGGCACCGGAAAAGTTGCGGGCGTGAAGATCGCGGCCTCAAATAAAAAGACCCCTTCGGCCAGAAAAGGATTTGCCCGCCTGACCGGCACGGTGCTGGTGCCGCCTGGCGTCTTGGGTTCGCAGATCTTTTATCTGGGCGGCGAGCGGCCGGCGCAAATCTATAGTTATAAAAAGGATTTCCCCAGGATCTCTATCGGGGATCGGGTGGAGGTGGCGGGCGAGTGGGGCGAGCAAAGCGGCCTGCCGCGCCTGAAGACCAAATCCGCGGGCGACATCAGGGTGCTTGGCCGCGAAAGCGAGCCGGCGGCCGAAAAGATCGCCTGCAGCGAACTCGATGAGACGCGGCTCGGCCGACTGGTCAAGGTCGCCGGCGAGGTGACCAAGCGCAGCGGCTCGACCATCTATCTCGACGACTCGAGCGAGGAAGCGGTGGTCTATATCAAGGCCGCGACCGGCATCGACGCGAAGTCGATCCGCGCCGGCGAAAAGGCCGAGGTGACCGGCGTGGTGGAAAAGACCGCGAGCGGCCTGCGCGTCCTGCCGCGCCGACTCGCCGACATCGTACGGCCGGACGCCGCCGACGCCGCTACCTACGGCGAACCAACGGCCGGCGATTGGTCCGTGCCGCCTCGCGACCAACAGTCGGAACTCTTGAAGTATCTGCTGGTCATCGCCGGGGGAGTGATTTTGGTTCTGGCGGGGATGTTGGTGAAGTATAGACAAAAAATTAAAATGTAAAAATAAAAAATTAAAATGACAATGAAAAATGTAAAATGTTTTTAATTTTTCATTTTAAACTGTCATTTTGCACTTTGATTTTTAAACTTTAAATTATTCTCATATTTGTGTTATAATTCATTAAAGAAAAGGGGCAACCTGTCGCCTCGTTATTGTGTTTAAAACAAACTATGGCTCGTAAAAAATACCGCAAATTTTTCGGCAAGGGGCCGCTCGATTATCTGCCGAAATTGGACCTGGACCCGGAAACGAAAAAAGGCATCTTCATCGTGCTGGTGCTGGCGCTCGGCGCCATCAGTTTTCTTTCGCTGTTCGGCCTGGCCGGAACGCTCGGCGAATACCTGCTTTCGGGCATCTCCTTCCTGTTCGGCTGGGGCCGCTGGGTCTTCCCGATCCTCTTGCTCGCCTGGGGGTTCCTTTTGTATCGCGAGCAGGGCGTGCGCGGCTACGTCTATCTGGGCGGCGTGATGTTTTCTTTGTCACTCTTGGCATTGATGCACATCATCAACCCGAGCAACGAGTGGCAGAGGAACATCGCGCTCGGCAAGGGCGGAGGATACTTCGGCTATTATCTCGCCTCCTCGATGGTGAATTTGGCCGGCCTGTGGGGCGCGCTGATACTGCTCTTGGCGCTGTTTTTCGTTTCGCTGATGACGATGTTCAACAAGACACTGACCGGCCTGTTCGGCGCCGACAGCATCATCGGCAAGATCTTGTTCCCGATCCGCTGGCTGGTGGCAAAAATTTTCAACCGCAAAGACGAGCCGGAGGAAGAAGGGGCGGAAGAGGATGAACAGGAAGAGGCGGAAGAGGAACCGACGGAGCAAGAAACTGAAGAGGATGCGGAAGAAGATAATGAAGATGAGGAGACAAAAGACGAAAACGAAGAAGAGAATGACGACAAAGAAGAAGAGTTTACCAGAAAACATCTTCCGGGGCAGGCGGCGCTGCCGATCGCGGCCGCCGCGGTCAATATCTGGCAGCCGAGCAACGTGAAAATCAACATACCCCTGGATCTGCTGTCAGGAAAAATCGGCAAGCCGACCGCCGGGGACGTGAAGTCCAACGTCGAGACCATCCGGCGGACGATGGAGCATTTCGGCATTCCGGTCGAGATGGGCGAGGTGACGGTCGGCCCGACGGTGGCGCAGTACACCTTCAAGCCGGCCGATGGCATCATGCTTTCAAAAATCGTCGCTCTAAACAACAATCTGTCGCTGGCTTTGGCCGCGCATCCGATCCGCATCGAGGCGCCGATCCCCAAGAAGTCGCTGGTCGGCATCGAGGTGCCGAACCAGGCGACCGCCACGGTCGGCCTGCGCGAACTCTTGGAAAGCGACCAGTTCACCGTGCGTAAATCGTCCCTGATGGTGCCGCTCGGCAAGGACGTCGGCGGCAAGATCTGGTTTTACGACCTGGTGAAGATGCCGCATCTCTTAGTCGCGGGCCAGACCAACTCCGGCAAATCGGTCTGCCTGAATTCGATCATCGTCGGCCTGTTGTATCAGAACAACCCCGACGACCTGCGCCTGGTACTGATCGACCCGAAGCGGGTCGGCATGGCGATGTTCGACGGTCTGCCGCACCTGCTCGCGCCGGTGATCACCGAGGCCGACAAGACCATCAACGCCATGCGCTGGTGCATCAACGAGATGGACCGCCGTTTCGACATCCTGGCCAAATACCACCAAGCCAACATCCAGGAGTACAACCAGTTCGCGGTCAGACAGAAAAAAATCAGCAAACTGCCGTATTTGGTTTTCGTGATCGATGAGCTGGCCGACCTCAAAACCGTGGCGGCCAAAGACATCGAGGCCGGCATCGTGCGCCTGGCGCAAAAGGGACGGGCGGCCGGCATCCACCTGATCATCGCCACCCAGCGGCCGGACGTCACCGTCATCACCGGCCTGATCAAGGCCAACCTGCCGGCGCGCATCGCCTTCGCCGTCACCTCGGGCGTGGATTCAAAGACCATCCTGGACGGCTCCGGCGCCGAAAACCTCCTGGGCAAGGGCGATATGCTGTTCATCAATGCCGAGATGGCCAAGCCGGTGCGCATCCAGGGCGCTTTCGTCAACACCGCTGAGATCAAGAAGGTCGTTTCCCATATCCGCCAGCAGGCCGGCGAATTGAAATTCATCGAGGACCTGACGCGGCCGCAGAAGGTCAAAGGCATGGCGCCGGTGGCCTTCGATGGCGGCGGCGGCGATTCGGACGACCTCTTGGAAGAGGCGAAAGAGGCGGTGATCAACGCCGGCCGCGCCTCGACCTCGTATCTGCAGCGCCGGCTCGGCATCGGCTACGGCCGGGCGGCCAAGATTTTGGATCTGCTCGAGGAGCAGGGCGTGATCGGTCCGCCGAACGGCTCCAAGCCGCGCGAGGTGATGGTCAGCCGCGAGGAGTACGAAGCGACGATTAGCCAGGGCGTGTCGGGCGTGTCTTTGCATAATCGCGACGAGGCCGAGGCGCCGGATGAATTTTTGAAGACCGACGACGAGGTGGAGGAAGATGATGACGGGGAAGAAGATAAGGAGGATGCTGGTGAAGATGAAGAGGATGAAGGCGATGACGAGCAGAACGAGGAGGAGGACGAAGATACGGACGAGGAAGAAGACAACAACAAAGAAGCCGAAGATAAAGATGAGCCGGTGAAAAACAAAATGAAACTGGACGACGTATACAGCGAAGAAGAGCCGCCGGCATCCGCAAAACCGAAAAAAATTGCCAAGCCGGGCGACGATGATTTTGATAAATTATTCTCCCGCTAGGCGTTAAAAAACGCTTGATTTACGGCACTGGTTGTAGTAAAATATAACCAGTGCTGATTGTTTAATCGGGTCTAAATTTAGCTAAGAATTCTAGATAAAATTAAGCTAAAATTAGCCGCTTTTATTTTTTTAATAATAATATTCAAGATAAGATATGTACCTGACTTGGTTCGGACATTCCTGCTTCAAATTACAGGATAAAATCGGTTCTGAGGGCGTGACGGTCGTCGTCGATCCGTACGGCGTCGAAAGCGGATTGAAGATGCCGAAAATCGAGGCCGATATCCTGGCGATCACCCATAAGCACGTCGACCACAGCAATCGCGAGGCGATCAAGGGCACGCCGTTCATCATCGATACCCCGGGCGAGTATGAGGTGAAGGGAGTATCGGTCGAGGGCGTGGAGGTGCCGCACGATGACAAGGGCGGCAGCGAGCGCGGCAAAGTGATCGCTTACCGCATCAACATCGATGACGTGGTGGTGGTGCATCTGGGAGATCTGGGCGCGCCGCTCGACCCGAAACAGCTGGAAGTTCTTTCCGGCGCCGACATCCTCTTGATTCCGGTCGGCGGCAAATACACCATCGACGCCAAGAAGGCGGTCGAGGTAGTGAGCCAGATCGAACCGCGGATCATCGTTCCGATGCATTACAAAATTCCCGGCCTCAAATACGATTTGGACGGCGTGGATAAATTCGTCAAAGAGATCGGCCTGAAGCCGCGGCAGGAAGAAAAACTGAAGATCAGCAAGAAGGAGTTGCCGCAGGAGGATATGGAATTGGTGATTTTGAACAACAGTTAAAAGCTCAAAGTTAAAAGTTCAAAGTTTTGGTATGTTATTTCATCTTGCTCCGCCACCGGCGGAAGCGAGATTCCATAACTTTTAACTTTTCATTTTTAACTTTTAACTTGAAACATGCCAAGGAGGAAAAAGACAGTCGAGGACAAGCCGATCGACAATCGGCGGGCGAAGAAGACCGGCCGGCGGGTCGATTTGTCGGTGCGCGTCGCCAAGCCGGCGCCGACCACCATCGAGGATTTGGAGCAGGATTATGAAGAAGTGATTGAGACCAGCGACGGCCTGACGCAGAAAGCGATCAGCGAAACGGCGGTCTCGCCGGAAACGGTGCGGGAAATCGCCCGCAAGATCGCCGACCTGAAGATCGAACGCGACAAGAAACTCTTGATGTGGGTGGGCGTCACGTTGTTCATGGCGGTGATTTTGGCGGTTTGGGTCTATAATCTGAAATATCTGTTCAAGTCGGACCGGCAACCGGGCCAGAATGAGCGACAATTGAACATCGACGAGATTTCCGCCAACTTCAACAAGACCATGGCTGAGGTTTCGGGACAGCTCAACAAACTGAACGACCTCGCCTCAACCACGCCGTCCGCGCCGAGCGCGACCGGCACGGCGCAAAAAATCATCGCCAGTTCAAGCGTGAATTTCGAAGAGACCGAGGAGATAAAACGGCTGCGTCTGCGGCTGGAAGAACTGGAACAGCGGCTGGGCGTGCCGGCGACCTCGACTAAAAAATAGGCGAATAACATACAAGTTAATCTGAAATATGGCAAAAAAGAATCAAGCGAAAAAGGCGGTAAAAAAAGCGGCTCCCAAATCCGCGAAAAATACGGCTAAAAAAGCAACCAAGCCGAAACAGGCGAAAAAAGCGGTGCCGGCGAAAAAAGCGGCCAAGCCGCAAGCGCCGGAAATAAAAAAGCCGGCGGCAGCGGTTCAGGCAGCGCCGAGGCCGGAAGCGAAAGAGGCAGCGCCGGCAGAGGCGGTCGAAAGCAAAACCGCCATCGCCAACCTGACGGTCCGCGAAAAAGTGATGACCCAGTACGGACTGGTCGAGCCGCAGCCGATCATCGACGAGATGCGCAAATCATATCTGGATTACGCAATGAGCGTGATCGTTTCGCGCGCCCTGCCGGACGTCCGCGACGGCCTGAAGCCGGTGCACCGCCGCATCCTCTACGCGATGTGGAGCTTGGGTCTGCGCGCGAACGGCAAGTTCCGCAAGTCGGCTACGGTGGTCGGCGAAGTGCTCGGCAAATATCATCCGCACGGCGATACCGCCGTTTATGATTCGATGGTGCGCATGGCGCAGGATTTTTCCATGCGCTATCTGCTGGTGCGCGGCCAGGGAAATTTCGGCAGCGTTGACGGCGATAATGCCGCGGCCATGCGCTATACCGAGGCCAAGCTTTCGGCGCTGGCGGAAGAGATGCTTGGCGACATCGACAAGAACACCGTCGACTTCGTGCCGAACTTCGACGGCTCGCAGAAAGAGCCGCGCGTCCTGCCCTCGAAACTGCCGCAGCTTTTGATGAACGGCACCATGGGCATCGCCGTCGGCATGTCCACCAACATCCCGCCGCACAACCTGCGCGAACTCACCGGCGCGATCGACCATCTGATCGATAATCCGGAGGCGAGCGTCGACGAACTGATGGATTTCGTCAAGGGTCCGGATTTTCCGACCGGCGGCATGATTTACAATAAAGAAGAGATCAAGCTGGTCTACGCCACCGGCAGGGGCGGCATCGTGATGCGGGGCCGCGCCGAAATCAGCGAATCGAAGGCCGGAACGTTCCAAATCATCATCTCGGAAATCCCCTTCCAGGTGAACAAGGCGACGCTGGTAGAAAAGATCGCCGACCTGGTCAAGAACAAGAAATTGGAAGGCATCAAGGACTTGCGCGACGAGTCGGACAAAGACGGCGTGCGGGTGGTGATCGATCTCAAGAAAGAGGCCTATCCGAAAAAAATCCTGAATGCTTTGTATAAACTTACCCAATTGCAGGAGACCTTCCACGTGAATATGCTGGCGCTGGTCGACGGCCTGCAGCCGCGGGTACTGACGCTTAAGATGATGCTCGAGGAGTTCATCAAGCATCGCGAAGCGGTGGTGCGCCGCCGCACCCAGTTCGAACTGGACAAGGCCAAAGAACGGGCGCACATCCTGGAGGGTCTGATGATCGCTTTGAACAATATCGACGCGGTGATCAAAGTGATCAAGGCGTCGAAGGATCGTGAGATCGCCAAGACCAACCTGATCCAGAAATTCAAATTGACGGAACGGCAGGCGGTGGCGATCCTGGAGATGCGCCTGGCGCAACTGGCCAATCTGGAGCGGCAGAAGATCGAGAACGAACTCAAGGAAAAGAAAGAACTGATAAAAGAATTGGAGGCGATCTTGAAATCGCAGGCCAAGATCCGCGGCATCATCAAAAAAGAATCGGCGGAACTCTTGGAAAAATTCGGCGACGACCGCCGCACCAAGGTGATCGAGCACGGGGTCAAGGATTTTTCGGTCGAGGATCTGGTGCCGAACGAAGAGGCGGTGGTGATGATGACCCGCGACGGCTATATCAAGCGCCTGCCACCGGACACCTTCCGCACCCAGGGCCGCGGCGGCAAGGGCGTAATCGGGCTTACCACCAAAGAGGAGGATACGGTCGACTTCATGTTCACCACCCAGACGCACGCGGATATTTTGTTTTTCACCACCAAGGGCCGGGTTTTCCAATTGAAGGGCTATGACATCCCGGCCGCTTCCCGTACCGCCAAGGGCAATGCGATCGTGAATTTTCTGCAGCTCGCGGGCGAAGAAAAAGTTACTTCGGTCCTGCCGATGGAAAAGGTCGGAGACCGCAAGTTCCTGTTCTTCGCGACCGAGAAGGGGCTGGTGAAAAAAGTCGAGATTAGCTCCTTCGCTAATGTGCGCCGCAGCGGCTTGATAGCGATCAAGATCAAAGACGACGATAAGCTGATCTGGGCCAAGCCGACCTGCGGCTCCGACCAGATCCAACTGATCACGGCGAACGGCCAGGCGATCCGCTTCGAGGAAAAAGACGTGCGTGATATGGGCCGCGGCGCGGCCGGCGTACACGGTGTGCGCCTCAAGAAAGGCGACGCGGTGGTCGGCATGGGCGTGATTTCTACCGATAAAGAGAAAATCAAGAAATATCAGATACTTTCGATCATGGAATTCGGTTACGGCAAGCGGACCCAGCTCCATCTTTACAAGGTGCAGGGCCGCGGCGGATCGGGTATCCGCACCGCCAAGGTGACGGGAAAGACCGGCAAGCTGATCAACGCCTATGTGATGAACGGCGAGGCGATGGAAGACAAGGACTTAATCGTGATTTCGGAGCAGGGGCAGGTGATCCGCCTGCCGTTCAAGAGCGTGCCGCAACTCGGCCGCGACACGCAAGGCGTGCGGTTGATGCGCCTGAAAGAGGCGTCGGACAAAGTGTCCAGCGTGACCTGGGTGTAGATAAATAATTTTTCCCGCCTCGGCGGGACCCCGCCATGGCGGTGGCAATTTCAAATTTTAAATTTTCAATGATTGAAAAAATCGCCCCGCCCTTTTTTGAAAAAAGGGCGGGGCGATTTTGCTGGATTTAAAATAAAAAATGGCTCCGAGATTTGACCCTCGGAGCCGTCAGCCGGCTTCTTCTAATTCCGCCGGTATTCTTATTGTTTCTTTCTCCTGGAGCCGATTCATAAGCTCCCGCTGGATCCATTTGGGAAAGATCGAGCGGAACTGTTCGGCCGCCCTTTTCGGCAGTTTGTAGACGTCGAAGTGGGCGAAATCGCCCCGTTTCCAGCCGCGCCGGAAAAGCTGGTATCCTTCCTGATCGTCGGGACTCAGGACCATGATTTCCGCCGGACTGGACGGCGGGAACAGCTCGCCTTGGCGGTGCCGTTCCCGGTCGTTCAGGATCACCGCCCAAACGGCGCCGCGTTGCCAATCCAGGCCCTTGTAGGTCAGGGCGTTTTTTTCCACTTCGATCAGCCGGCCGAATAGTCGTACGAAATCGACGGACAATGCCGTGCGGCTGACGTTGCGGATCAGCCAGAGCGACAGCTCTTGCGCCGGAGCGGCTTTCCAGTTCTCGATGATTTCGTTGAAAATCTGTTCATCCTGGATGCCGATCATCGTCTCTTCGCCCGCGCGATCGCTTATGATGGCGATCAGCAGGCAATACTTCTTGTTCTCTTTGAACCGCAGAATATCCACCTCGCTCGGCCTGGTCAAACGGCCGTATTTCCTAACCAATTCCGTTATCGGTCCGTGCGTTTCCATTTTTCCCCCGTATTTAAGCGAAGTTTGGTTTTTGGTTTGGCTATATGTCGAATAATATAAAGAACAAGGCCTTTACGGCCTGAGTCGTCTCGATTGTAGAATATAACAAAAAGTTTGATTATTGTCAATGATTGACTAATATTAGGGCGCATATCCTTCGGTGTCGGACACCGATAATCGGTGTCCGACACCGAAGGATTGACAGATTGACTCCGGGTCGCTTAACCGCTAGGATGTGGTTATGGCGCTAGTATTCGATATAGAAACAGTCGGCCTGGACTTCGATTCGCTTGACCAGACCACGCGACAGAACCTGACCCGCTGGCTTGAACGCGAGACGGGCGATGATGAGCGGTTATTCGAGACCAAGCTCAAGGATTTGAAAGAGGGCCTGGGTTTTTCGCCCCTGACCGGCGAAATCGCGGCAGTCGGAGTATATGACACAGCTGCCGACCGCGGCGTAGTTTATTTCCAGGCGCCGAATCGC
The DNA here is from genome assembly GCA_021786695.1 of bacterium. Lineage (GTDB taxonomy): Bacteria > Patescibacteriota > Patescibacteriia > Patescibacteriales > GWE2-39-37 > JAJYMT01. The sequence continues at coordinate 3,582 of JAJYMT010000055.1, read as the reverse complement.
GAGGCGCGGGAATACAGCCAGGAAAATTTCACCTTTAAGCCCCAGACCGAGGCGGAAATGCTTGCCAACTTCTGGCAGGGCGCGCGTGCTTACGGTGAATTCGTCAGTTTCAACGGCCGATCCTTCGACGTGCCGTTCCTAATGCTCCGTTCAGCGATCCATAAGATCAGGCCGAGTGTGGATTTGATGTCCAACCGCTACCTGGGGAGCCAGCCGCAGTCGGCCAAACACATTGATCTCTATGATCAATTTTCTTTTTACGGCGCGGCGCGGCGCAAAGGCAGTTTGCATCTCTATTGCAACGCCTTCGGCATCAACAGCCCGAAAGCCCGGGGAGTGAGCGGCGACGAGGTGGCGCGGCTGTTTAAGGAGCGGAAATACGAGGAAATCGCCGAGTACAACAGCTGGGACCTGATCGCCACGGCGGAACTCTATAAAATTTGGTCGGAATATCTGAAGTTTTAAGCGGGTTTGACAAATTCAGCCCGATATATTAAAGTGCAGATAACACAATCGAATTAACGCCTTTAATAAATTCCCCGGTTGGGCGGTCGGGGAGCTGGCGCGCAAGCGCAGGCTAGGGCCGATTTTTTATTTTATAAATTGGCTTCTATAAATATATGTCAGATGAAATGGTATTGATGAACGGCGAGGAGCTCTCCGGCGAGCAAGCCGAATTCGGGAGAATGCTCGATCAGAGCAAAGACGCGACCAATGTGCCGAAGACCGGAGACACGGTCATCGGCACGGTCCTGTCGGCTTCCAAGGCAGAGGTGCGTCTCGATATTTCCGGCATGTTCATCGGCGTGGTACGGGCGCGCGAGCTTTACGGCGAAGCGGCCGAGTACGCGAATTTGAAACCGGGCGATGAGGTGGAGGCGACCGTGATCGAGGAAGAGAATGAGAACGGCGAGATAGAGCTATCTTTCCGTTTCGCCGGTCAGGAAAAGGCCTGGCAGGGCCTGAAAAATGCCTTCGAGAATCGGGCGGTGATCAAAGTGAAAATCATGGACGCGAATCGCGGCGGCCTCTTGGCCAACTATGCGCAGATTTCGGGCTTTCTGCCGGTGTCGCAACTGGCGCCGGATAATTATCCGCGAGTCGCCGGCGGCGATAAGATAAAAATTTTGGAAAAATTGAAATCATTCGTCGGCGCCGAGTTCGAGGTCAAGGTGATGAATTTCGACGAGAAGGGCGAGAAGATAATTTTTTCGGAAAAAGACGCCTGGAACGAGCGGCAGAAGGACGTGATCGCCAAGTACCAGATCGGCACCCGCGTCTCCGGCAAGATCACCGCGGTCACCGACTTCGGCGTCTTCGTCTCTTTCGGCGACAACCTGGAAGGGCTGATACATATTTCGGAACTGGCCTGGCAGCGCATTGACGATCCGAGCGAGCTCTTCAAGGTCGGACAGGCGATCGAGGCGGAGGTGATCAATGTGGACGGCGCTAAAATTTTCCTTTCGGCCAAAAAACTGATGAAAGACCCCTGGGACGGCGTCGAAGAAAAATACAAAGTCGGGCAGCTGGTCAAGGTGACGGTACTCAAGGTGAATCCTTTCGGCCTGTTCGTCAAACTGGATGACGACATCCACGGGCTCGCCCACATCAGCCAGCTCGGACTGGCGGCCGGAAAAAAAATCGATGAGGTTTATCAACCGGGAAAAGTCGCGGAACTTGAGATCATTTCGATCGAACCCAAAGAGCACCGGCTCGGACTGGCGTCCGTGAAAGACAGCAATGATGGAGCGGACAAAGAAGAAAAAAAGGAAGAAGAGAATGAAGAAAAGGAAGAAAAGGAAGAAAAGGCCGAGGAGGTAAAATCGGAACGGACGGAGAAAAAGACGGAAAAGAAAACCAAGACCGCCAAGCCCAAACCGAAGAAGAAAGAATAAAGACCATATTAAACCGCCCCGCCCTTTTTACAAAAGGGCGGGGCGGTTTTTTTGTCGGCCGCGGCTTGCAAAAAAAGCCGCATACTAGTATAATTTCGCTATTGATAAACTAGATAAATAATCAGTATGAAAAATCTTTTGAGAAACTTTTTGATTTTTTTCGCGGTCTTTCTGGCGATTTCCCTGGCCTTCAGTTACGCCGGCGGCGGCCAGAAAAAAGAACCGGTCAGCTTGAACGAGTTGGTGAACCAGATCAATGAAGACAAAGTGGCGAGCATCACCATCCAGTCGGGCGACCTGCTGGTTTCTCTCAAGGACGGCAAGAACGAGATCGCCAAGAAGGAGAGTGCCCAGCCGCTTTCGGAACTTTTGAATAATTTCGGGGTCAAGCCGGAAAAGATGACCGCGGTCAAGATCGAAGTCGACGAGGGGTCGGGACTCAATTATTGGCTGTCGACTATCCTGCCGTTTTTGCTGCCCTTCATCCTGATCAGCGTTTTCATCTACCTGATGATGCGCCAGGTGCAGGGCGCGAACAGCCGCGCCATGATGTTCGGCCAGTCGCAGGCGCGGGAGTTCGCCAAGGACGTCAAGGAAAAAGTCACCTTTAAGGACGTGGCCGGAGTGAAGGAGGCCAAGGAAGAACTGAGGGAAGTGGTGGAGTTTTTGAAGCATCCGAAAAAATTTTTAGATCTGGGCGCGCGCATTCCGCGCGGCGTGTTGCTCCTGGGGTCGCCCGGCACCGGCAAGACATTGCTGGCGCGGGCGGTGGCCGGCGAGGCCGACGTGCCGTTTTTTTCCATCTCCGGTTCGGAGTTCGTGGAAATGTTCGTCGGCGTGGGCGCCTCAAGGGTGCGCGATCTGTTCCGCCGCGCCAAGAAGAGCGCTCCCTGCATCATTTTTGTCGATGAGATCGACGCGGTCGGCCGCCGCCGCGGCGCCGGCCTGGGCGGTTCGCACGATGAGCGCGAGCAGACGCTGAATCAGATCCTGGTGGAGATGGACGGCTTCGATCAGAGCACTAATGTGATTGTGATGGCGGCGACCAATCGGCCGGACGTGCTGGATCCGGCGCTTTTGCGGCCCGGACGCTTCGACCGGCAGGTGGTCTTGGACGAGCCGTCGATCGCCGATCGCGAGGCGATATTGAAAGTGCACGCACGCACCAAACCGCTGGCTAAAGACGTCTCTTTGCGGCGCGTAGCCGAACGGACGCCCGGATTTTCCGGCGCCGACCTGGCGAATCTCTTGAACGAGGCGGCGATCCTGGCGGCCCGCAAGAATAAAAAAATCATCGATACGGAAGAATTGCTCGTAAGCATCGAAAAAGTGCTTCTCGGCCCGGAGCGCAAAAGCCGCGTATTGTCGGAGCGGGAGAAAAAGATCACCGCCTATCATGAGGCCGGCCACGCGGTGGTGGCGCATTTTTTGCCGCACACCTCCCGCTCAGTGACGTGGCCGGCCAGGAGCACCGCTAGCTCTTCCAAAAATTCCTTCTTGCTGCGCAGATGCTTGTCGGTCGCCGGCAATTTCAGGGTATAACCGCCCGCCTGTCCGCGGGCGATGATTGAAATCTTGTGCACCGGATCGGTGTGCGGCAAAAAATGCGCCACCACCGCGTGGCCGGCCTCATGATAGGCGGTGATCTTTTTCTCCCGCTCCGACAATACGCGGCTTTTGCGCTCCG
>JAJYMT010000081.1 GCA_021786695.1 bacterium | reverse complement strand
GTGCCTTTGCCGCTCACTTCCAGATAATTTATGCCGGCGATGCGCGAACAGGCCTCGACGCAGTTGCGGCAATCGATACACTGGGTGGCATCGAGCTCCACCGCATTCTCGAACTTGTAGGTCGGCCGGGCTCCCTTTCTATCCTTGAAGCGGTTCAACGGAATCTTGTACTTCTCGGCGTAACGGAGCAACTTGCAATTCAAGCGCCAGACGCAGGTGGCGCATTTCTCGATATGTTCGGCGAAGATCAATTCCAGATTCAGGTTACGCGACCGTTTGGCGCGCGGCGAGTCGGTCGTCACCTCCATCCCGTCTTTTATGGGTGTCGAACAAGCCATTACTAATCTGCCCTGTCCTGAGCTTGCCGAAGGACCTTTCACCTCGACCGAGCAGACGCGGCAGTTGGCCTTGTGCGGAAAATCCGGATGCTCGCAAAGCGTCGGAATCTCGACGCCGGCGGCCCGGGCCGCCCCGAAGATCGTCTGTCCCGGCTCGGCCTCGACGATCGCACCGTTCAGTTTGAATTTTATCTTACCCCTTGGCGGCATCCTTGATCCTTACTAAATTATTATAGACGGCAAAACTGAAACATACGACCAGCGGGCTGACGACCAACTGTATGACCTGGACCAACATATTCCATAATGAGTTGAATGCGGAACCATCGGGGGTAACGGTCAATGGAATCGAGATGACGAATAAAGCGGCGAATAATACCAAGCCCAAAAGCATGCTCCGGTAAGCTACCGGCCACCAGAAGCCCTGGACCAATTCTTTGCTGCGTTTGAGCGCCGCGTATCCGGTCTGATTTTCAGCCACCAGCACGAACTGCCCGTATCCGTAATAAAAGGAAAAGATGATCCCGGGGATGATAAAAAGGAGCGACCAACCGAGTACCAACAGGCCGGTCAAAAGCATTATCACCAGATACTTGACCGCCAGGCCGCGGCCTTGGTTGAAACTTTCTTTGATGCTCAAAGTTTGGTTATTCAAAAGACAGATGATGCCGGCCTGGACTGCCGAGCCGTAATAAGCGGCGGATACTGCCGCGGCAACGACCAGAATGCCGGCGAGAATGTAGGCGGCGGCCTTGGAAGAAATGACGCTCACCAGCAAGAAGCTGCCGCCTGCGGCCAGAAAAATCGGCGCGATCGCCAGAAGCGAAAGCGCGGTCAGGCCGATCAATCCTCGGAATAATTTCTGATAATTTTTCCACGACTCTTTGAGCAGATCGAAAAACGACAAGAGCCCCGGCGCGGCGACCGGAGCGTTTATTTGATTATTGGGATTTGTTTCCATATATTTCAAAAAATTAATTGAAACAGCTGCAGATGGCCAGACGCGCGCCTTTCGGTAAATTCACCGCGGTCTCCGGCGCCGTCGCAAGCACGTTGTTTACATAACTCCTGATGGCGATCGCGGCGGCGCAACCCAGGCCGCAAAAGGCGGTATCGGCCAGATTATCCAGAAGTTCCGCCACCGTCGGCCAGTCCGGATCGGCTTGGGAGAGAATTTCTTTCAGTCGCAGATTGCCGTCGCGGCAGGGCGTGCACTGGCCGCAGGATTCGAGCGAAAAGAAAGCCGCCCAATGAAGCATCAATTCCTGCGGTTTGCGCTTCGACAAGCTGTAAACCCGGATCGAGCCGGCGCCGGCGGCCGGACGGTCGAGCTGTTTGGCGTTCAGCGCCTCGCCTGAACCGTCGCCGCCGACCTGGACGAAAAAGGGAAAATTCGGATAGTTGTGCGTGGTTTTTAAAATTTTTTCGATCGTCCAATCCTCCGGCAATTGATAGACGTTTTCATAAAGGCAGTCGCCGGCGACCGTATAAAACCTTTCTTTTTTGTATTCATCCGCGGCGACCAAGCTGACGTTGTAAAAGGTCTCGACGTTGTTTACGAGCGTCGGCGAGCCCCAGAGACCGGCCGTGGGCGGATAGGGCGGCCGGAAACGCGGCTCGATGCGCCGGCCTTCGATCACATTGAGTAGCGTCGTCTCTTCCCCGCCGATGTAGCCGGCCTGGTGCGGTTTGGCGAATATTTCTATCGGGGCGCCCGATTGGGCGATGTTTTTGGCGAGCAGGGCTTTATACTTTTTGTAGTAGGCGGGATTGATATAAAAAAAGCCCTTGTCGGCTTTGAGCGTGTCGATGGCGATGGCCATGCCGTCGATCACCCGGTCGGCAAAATGTTCAATGATATAACCGTCCTTTTTCACCCCCGGCTCTCCCTCGGAAGCGTTACAGACGACATGCTTATCTTTTCCCTTTGCGTCTTTTACCATCTTCCATTTATCAGCCACCGGAAAGCAAGCGCCGCCCCTTCCAACTAAACCCGCCCTCTTAATTTTATCTATAATTGATGTCATTGCAAAATTATTGCTTCTTCTTAATTTAAAGCACAAAACACAAATTACAAAAACCCAAACAATTTTCAAAACACAAACTAATTCATTTTTTGTGTTTTGTAATCTGTGCTTTGTTTGGCATTTTGTGCTTTGGGTTTTGTGTTTTTTTAGATCAACTTCTTCTTCCCTATATATTCACACAGATCCGCCAGGCGCGAAGAATACCCCCATTCGTTATCATACCAGGCGACCACTTTCAACAGGTCGCCGCCGATGACTTTAGTCAAAGACAAATCAACGATGGAACTGGCCGGGTTACCGACGATGTCTTGTGAAACGATCTCTTCCTCGGTCGCAACCAGGATGCCGCGCAGACGCGCTTCCCTGGTCGCTTTCTTGATCGCCTGGTTTACTTTCTTTTCATCGACTTTTTTGTTGGTGATGAACACCACGTCGCAGAGCGAACCGACCGGCGTCGGTACGCGCATCGCCATGCCGTCAAACTTGCCTTTCAATTTCGGGATGGTCTCGGTCACGGCGATCGCCGCGCCGGTGGTGGTCGGCACGATGTTCAATGCGGCAGCGCGGGCGCGCCTAAGATCCTTGTGCGGTCCGTCCACCAGATTCTGATCGGCGGTATAGGAATGGACGGTGGTCATGATCGCTTTCTTGATGCCGAACTTTTTGGCGATCACCGCGGTCAGGGGCGCCAGGCAGTTGGTGGTGCAGGAAGCCATCGAGATGATCTTATCTGATTTCTTGAGTTTCTCTTCATTCACTCCCAAGACAAAGGTCTTCACCCCGCCGCCCTTGGCCGGAGCGGAAATAATTACCTTTTTTGCTCCGCCCTTCAAATGCGCGCTGGCACCGGCTTTATCGGTAAAGCGACCGGTCGATTCGATCACCACATCGACGCCGAGAGCTTTCCACGGGAGTAGCGACGGATCTTTCTCGGCATAAACCCGGTATTTCTTGCCGCCGACCACCACGCCGTCCTTGGCCGCGCCGACGCTGCCCTCGTACTCGCCGTAACAGGAGTCGTACTTCAAAAGATGGGCGAGAGTGGCGGTGTCGGTCAGATCGTTGATCGCCACCACCTTGATCCCCTTTTTAGAAAGGAGCGCCTTGAAAACCGCTCGCCCAATTCTCCCAAATCCATTGATTGCAATGTTCATAAAATTAGATTTAAGATTTATGATTTATGATTTAAGAATATAAATAATTATACCACAAA
>JAJYMT010000047.1 GCA_021786695.1 bacterium | reverse complement strand
GAATCGGCGCTGACCGGTGAAAGTTTTCCGGTCGAAAAACACACGGGCGGGGAAGGTGACAGGGGTCAGCTGATTTTTTCCGGCACCAACGTGGTTTCCGGCTCGGCTACCGGGCTGGTTTACGCCACCGGCGCCGCCACCGAGTTCGGCAAAATCGCCGATCGCCTGAACGTTCCGGAAGAAAGAAACTCTTTTGAGGTCGGTATCCAGGGCTTCGGCTATCTGATCATCAAGGTGATCATCGGCATCGTGCTGCTGATCTTTTTCATCAACGCCCTGAATCACAAGGACCTGCTTTCCTCACTGGTTTTTTCGATCGCCGTCGCCGTCGGCATCACGCCGGAACTCTTGCCCCTGATCCTCTCCATCAACATGTCGCGCGGCTCGATCAATATGTCCAAGAAGGGCGTGATCGTCAAACGGCTGAACGCCATTCCCGATTTCGGCAGTATGGACATCCTCTGCACCGACAAGACCGGCACCCTGACCGAAGATCGCATCACTCTCATAAAACACCTGGACCTTTCGGGCAAGAGTTCCGAGTCGGTGCTGCGGCTCGCTTATATCAACGGCTATTTCGAAACCGGCATCAAGAGCTTATTAGACCAGGCGATCCTGCAATTCAAAGACATGGAAATTACGGAAGAAAAAAAAATCGATGAAATTCCTTACGACTTCGCCCGCAAACGCTCCTCGGTGGTGATCGAGGCGCAAGGACAGCGGCGCCTGGTCACCAAGGGCGCGCCCGAAGAAGTGTTCAAAATCTGCTCTTACGGACAGACGGATGGACGGCGTAAAAAGCTGACCGGAGCGGAGCTGGGAAAATATAATCATCTATACGAAGAGCTGAGCCGGCAGGGCTTCCGGGTGTTGGCAATCGCCTCCAAAGATCTGCCGACGGTCAAATATTATACCAAGCAGGATGAGACGGAGATGACCCTCTCCGGTTTTCTGGCGTTTTTCGATCCGCCCAAGCAGAGCGCCAAGGAGACGCTCGATTTCATGGCCAAACACGGCATTGAGGTGAAAATCCTGACCGGCGACAGCGCGCTGGTGACGAAAAAAATCTGCGACGATCTGGGCATCCCGATCAAGGGCATCGTCACCGGCGACCAGATCGACGTCAACACCATGAACGAGGAGGCGATCGCGGTGATCGCCCGCAACTCGAGCATCCTGGCGCGCATGTCGCCGAGCCAGAAACACAAAATCATCACCGCGCTCCGAAGCAAGGGCTCGGTAGTCGGCTACTTGGGCGACGGCATCAATGACGCCCCGTCGCTCAAGGCGGCCGACGTCGGCATTTCGGTCGAGAACGCAGTCGATATCGCCAAGGAAACGGCCGACATCATCCTGGTGCGCAAGGGCTTGCAGGAATTGATGGATGGCGTCCTGGAGGGCCGGCGCGCCTTCATCAACACCATGAAATATATGATGATGGGGCTGTCCTCCAATTTCGGCAATATGTTTTCCATGGTCGGCGCCGCTCTCTATCTGCCGTTTTTTCCCATGCTGCCCGGACAGATACTGCTCAACAATCTTTTGTATGACGTATCGCAGGTGACTATTCCGGCGGACAATGTCGATGCGGAATATCTTAACAAGCCGAAGCATTGGGACCTGAAATTCGTCCGCAATTTCATGTTTTTCCTGGGGCCGGTCAGTTCGTTGTTTGATTTTTTGACTTTTTACGCCCTCTACGGCATCTTTCAGTTGTCCGCGCCGCTCTTTCACACCGGCTGGTTCATCGAATCGCTTGCCACCCAGACCCTGGTAATCTATGTCATCCGCACGCGTAAATTGCCTTTCATCGAATCGCGGCCCGGGCGCTATCTGGTTTATTCGAGCATCGGCGTTTTGGCCGCGGCGCACCTGCTCATATTTACGCCGATCGGAAAGATTTTCGGTTTCGAGCCGCTTCCGGGCAGAGTACTGCTCGCTATCTGGATTTTGGTGCTGATCTATCTTTTCCTGGTGGAAATCGTCAAACGGATTTTTTACCGCGTTTATTATAAAAGCTACCCGCACATCACGACCTATTGATATGTGGCAATTCATCAAGGACTTAAAATTGCTGGAAACCATCACCGCCCAGCCGCTCCTGGCCCTTGCTTTTTGGCTGTTATTGCTTTACTTTGTCTTTACCATCGATCTTGATTGGCCGCTTATGCTGGTGCTTATTATCGGCGGCGCGCTGCTGAATCTTTTGGCGCTCGCCAAACGGTTCGGCAAAAAAACCGGGAAGGAACCGCTTGCCGGCGCCGGACCGCGGGACAATCAGATCAAACCGCTTCGCTGATCCGCGCCGGTTAGAAAACTATATGGCGAACAAAAAAATAATCGTTTTGTTGGCGCTGGCGATTCTGTCCGCTCCGAACCAAAGCCGCGCGGCCGGCGATTTGGCCGTGCGGCTTTCCGGCCGGCTGTTGCTGCAGGTCGAGGCGCAAGGCCAATGCTGGTACGTGAATCCGCTCGATCTTAAACGATATTATCTCGGACGGCCCAATGACGCGCTGACGTTGATGCGCCGGCTTGGCCTGGGCGTGAGCAATCGCGACCTGGCCTCCTGGCGCGGCCTTGCCCCAGCGCGGCTTTCCGGCCGGATTCTCTTGCGGGTCGAAGCGGCCGGTGAGGCCTACTATGTCTATCCGCTGACCTTGAAAATGTACTATCTCGGCCGCCCGACCGACGCGTTTCAGATAATGAGGGGGCTTGGACTCGGCATCAGCGACCAGAACCTGTCGCAGATTCCGGCCGTTGCCGGAGGTCCTGCCTCGGCCGTTGCCGGGGCCGAAGTTTCGTTTCCGCTCTCTCTGATGGAAAAGAAAATCTTCGATCTGGTGAATCAAGAACGCTCAAACAACGGGCTGGTTCCGGTCGCCTGGAACGAGGCGGTGGCGGCGGTAGCCAGAGAACACAGCCAAGATCTGGCAGAGGAAAATTCCGTCCTGATCGATAACAACAAAATTTGCAGCTACCCCTTCATCCACCACGAAGGAACGGTCTTCGGGCTTTACCATTCCGACCGGCTGAATAACCGTTCGATCTATAATTTTTCTTCCAGTGCGGAAAATATCGCACTCTTGCCGCTGATCAAATCGACCGTTTACTTGAGCGTCAGCCCCGAACCGCCGGTCGATTGCCAGGAAAAAATAAACCTGCTCAACGAAAATTATGAGAGCCGGGTGAAGGCGCTGGCAACCGATGCCGAAAAAATAAACGCGGTAAAAAGCGAAGCGGCGGCGCGGGCCGGACTGCTCGCGCAGGCCAAAACGATATCGGTCAGCGGCCTGGAGTGGCATGACGCGAGCGAGGTCGAACGGCAGGCGACGAGCGGCTGGATGGCCAGCCCCGGCCACCGCGCAAACATCCTCGGCGCCGATTATAATCAGTCCGGTCTGGGCATCGCCCGCGTCAAGGACTACATCATCATCACGCAGGTCTTCATCAAGACCGCCGACTGCGGCTACCAGGGAGGCCCCTGCTGTGAAAAGACCGGTTATTACCCCTACTGCTACCTGCCGCTTGAGTGCCAAAACAATCTTTGCCAATCGGCAACGCCGCAATAAAAAGCCGCCGGGCCGGCTTGTCT
>JAJYMT010000058.1 GCA_021786695.1 bacterium | reverse complement strand
CGCACCATCAGCTCGCTGTTAAAGACCGACATCATGATCATCAAGAGCTTCCAGATCACCGCCAGCGTTCTCGGAAACCTGCATTATCGCGCCGCGGTCGAGGAGATGGCGGAAAAGATCAAGAAAGGCGGCGCGATCTATGAGACCATTTCCGGCTATCCCAAGCTGTTCCCCCCGATCGTGACGCAGATGGTGGCGATCGGCGAACAGACCGGCGAGCTGGACGACATCCTGCAGGAACTGGCCGAATTTTATGAAGACGAGGTCGACCAGATCATGCAGAATCTGCCGTCGGTGATCGAGCCGCTTTTGATCCTGGTCTTGGGCGGCGGCGTCGGCGCGATGGCGGTGGCGATCATCATGCCGATGTATTCGCTTACGTCTTCAGTTTAAACATCATGATACGAGGGGGGTCTAGGCAAAAACATAACGCAATCATCGATTTAAAGCGCGCGCAGGCGGGCTTTACTTTGATCGAGGTGATTGTTTCGATCGCCATCGTCATCTCCCTGCTGATCACCATTTACAATTTCGTCACCCAGGCGCTCAAAATCACGCAGGAAAACAAGCTGCGGATGTCCGCCACCATCATTGCCAATCAAAAAATGGAACGGATCCGCAATCTTCCCTATAATTCGGTCGGCACGATTTCGGGCATCCCGACCGGCGTGATCGCCGACAACGAAGTGGTCAACGACGCCCGCGGCTATTTCCAGATCAATACCCTGGTACAATACGTCGACGATCCGTTCGACGGCACGCTCGGCGGCTCGCCGAACGATCTTCTCCCCACCGACTACAAATCAGCGCGCGTCCGGGTGCGCTGGACCGGCTTTTTCGGTCTGCGCGAGGTCTCGGTGTTCACGATCATAGCGCCGCGAGGCATTGAGACCAGCCCCGGCGGCGGCACCCTGGTGATCAACGTGCTGAACGCCGGCGGCCAGCCGGTCTCTTTGGCCGACGTCAATGTCAAAAATAATCTGGTGACGCCCGCGATCAATGTCGACCTGCAAACCGCCACCAGCGGCATAGTTATCCTGCCCGGCGCGCCCGCCTCGGTCGAAGGATACGAAATCACCGTCAGCAAGGCGGGATATTCCACCTCGTCCACCACCGCTCGTACGGCCTCGAATACCAACCCAACCCTGGTCAATGCTTCGGTCTATGAAGCGCAAAAAACCGAAACCTTCTTCTTCATCGACCGGCTTTCGACCCTGCGGCTGCATGCCATTCGCCAGGCGATGCCGTCCAATTACCGCATCAATACCGACAGCGGCAACGACGCGCAGACAAATTCTCGAATCGGACTTGATACCGCCGGAAATGTCTATGTTGTTTGGCGCGATTTCCGCAACGGCTCCGCCGGTAAAATTTACGCGCAAAAATACAATTCGGCAGGCGCTGCCCAATGGACCGGCGACCAGGTTATCGGTTCGGCCAACAACCAGATCCTTCCAGACGTGGCAGTCGATAGCGCCAACCACTTTGTCTATATTTGCTGGAGTGACGATTCGAACGGCAACCAGGATTCATTTTTGGTCAAACTAAATTCAGATAATGGCAATGATTTGTGGGGCGGCGCGAAAAAAATCGATGCCGGCGTCGGCAACGCCGATCAGCAGCTGCCGCGGCTGGCGCTTGGTGTCAACGGCGATATCCCAATTGTTTGGCAAGACAACCGGGCGGGCAATAATGATATATATATTATACGTTACCGGCAGGACAAAAATATCCGCTGGGGCGAACTGAAAGTCAACACCGATGTCGGCGCCACCGAGCAGATCGCACCGGTAATTGCGGTTGACTCTGGCGATAATTCCTACATCGCCTGGACCGACGAACGAAACGGCAACCAGGATGTCTATCTAACCAAGTTCGATCTCACCGGCAACCGCCTCTGGGCAAGCGATCTACAAGTGACGAGCGCCACCTCCAGTCAAAGAGAACCGACCGTCGCGATCGATTCGAATGATAACGTTTATCTGGCCTGGACCGACGAACGGAACGGCAACCAGGATGTCTACGCCCAAAGTTTTACTTCGACCGGCACTGCCCGCTGGGCGGCCGACCTGATGGTCAATGATCTGGCCAGTTCATCCAACCAGTACAACCCGAGTATCGCCATTAACGCAAGCAATATCATTTATATCGCCTGGACCGACGAACGGAACGGCAACCAGGATATCTACGCCCAAAAACTGACCGCCTCCGGCAGCCGCCAATGGACCGCCGACGTAAGGGTGAATGTGAATCTGGGCAATTCCTCCCAGTCGATTCCCGATCTGACCATCAATCCGGTTACGGGCCTGCCCTACGCCACCTGGCAGGACGACCGGGTGGGCAACTTCGATATTTACGCCGCGGAATTCGACCAATACGGCGGCCCGGTCAATTTGGCCTCGATCGGCATTACCCTCACCGGCGCGAAAAAAATCGGCGACAATCCCATTATTTACAAATTCAGGAATAACTACACCACCGATTCGAACGGGTTGATCAATGTCAGCAATATCGAATGGGATGATTACATCGCGACCAGCACCTCGGCCGGCGACGTGCTCCTGATGTCGGACCCGATCATGCCGCTAAGTTTGCCGCCGAACACCGTTATGGATCTTAACTTATATTTTAAATGATGTGGTTGAAAGGTAAAACCGATCGACCGTCCGAATCCGGCTACACGCTCGTGGAAATGCTGGTGGTGCTGGCGATTTTTATTTTTTTGGTAGTCACGGTTTCCGACTTCGTGGTGCGCGGCCTCAAATCCACTACCTTCGGCTACGAACAGGACGAAGCGGTTAAAAACGCCCGCAAGTCGCTCGACCCGATGATGAAAGAAATCCGCGAAGCGGCGCCGGCCGTCAACGGGGCCTATATGATCGGCACCACCTCGACCAGTTCGTTGATTTTTTACGCCAATGTCGATGCCGCCACCAATACCGAACGGATCCGTTATTATCTGTCCGGAAACAAGATTTACCGCGGCGTCATCTGGGCGACCGGCACGCCGCTTTCTTATCCGGCGGCGGCCGAAAAGACCGCCGCGCTGATAAACTATGTCAATAACCGCGGCCTGCCGATTTTTACCTATTTCGACACCAACAACAATCTGATGGGGAGCTCCACCGCCTCTACCAGCGCCATCCGCATGATCCACCTTTCCTTATATATAAACGTCACTCCGGCAATCGCGCCCGCCGACTACCCGCTGGAAATGGACATCCAAATACGCAATCTGAAAGATAATTTATGATGTTTAAGCGCGTAAAAAATCGAAACCGGGGCTTCATCATGGTCGTTACCATGGTAATCTCTTTTCTGCTACTGGTGCTTTCCGGCGGCCTTGCCATGCTCGGCATCCTGCAACAGCGGCTTTATAACCAGCAGATTTCCAAACAGCAGGCGCTGCACATCGCCGAGGCCGGTGCCAATTATTACCGCTGGCACCTGGCGCACGCGCAGAACGACTATATGGACGGCACCGGCAGCGACCCGGGCGGCGGCGGCGCGCCATACGGCCCCTATGTGCACAATTACTCCGACCCGACCGGCGTTATCACCGGCAAATTCCAGCTCGATATCACGCCGCCGCCTGTCGGCTCGACTATCGTCAGGGTCAAGGCCACCGGCTGGACCGACAAATACCCGCAAGTCAAAAGAACCTTGGAAATCCGCTACGGCATACCTTCCCTTGCCCATTATTCTTTTTTCACCTCGGCCGACGCCTGGTTCGGAGCGAGCGAAACGGTTATCGGTGAAATGCACGCCAACGGCGGCGTCAGAATGGACGGCTCCAACGATTCGGTCATCGCCTCGGCCCGCCAAAATTTCACCTGCACGTCAAGTTTCGGCTGCTCCGGCTCCGGAACTTGCCAAAGCCCCTGCAATTGGATCGCCACTTCTACGAGTTGCAACTGCCCGGGAATTTTCGGCGCCGGCGCCTCGAATAATCTCTGGCAATTTCCGGTGCCGCAGATACAATTGAGCGGCATTACCGCCGACCTGGACGCGATGAGAGCCAAGGCCACCAGTTCCGGCAGTTATTTCAAGGCCAACGGTTCCACCAAGGGCTATCACGTAACCTTTAACGCCGCCGGCACCTTCACCATCCGTACCGTCACCAGCTTGATGTCGGCCGTGAACCAGTACGGCGATGACTGGAACAATCCGGCCTGGGTCAATTACGCCGAACAGTACAACGCGCAGGGCACGGCCAACACTTACTCTCTTCCGGCCGCCGGCGTCATTTTCATCGAAGACGGCGATGCCTGGGTCGACGGCACGGTCAAGGGACGGGTCACTTTGGTGGCCGCCTCCCTGCCCGACCAGGTGAACAAACGGCGGACGATTTTCATCAACAACAATCTTCAATACCTGAGCCGCAACGGCGATAACGTGCTCGGGCTGATCGCACAGAAAGACATCCGCGTTCCCAGATACGCGCCGGACAACCTGATAATCGACGCCATTTTGCTCGCCCAATGGGGCCGCGTCTACCGTAATGTTTATTCCAGCCCGTCGATCAAGACCAGCATCGAGGTGTACGGCGGCATCATCACTAATCTTACCTGGACCTGGACCTGGGTGAACGGCGCTTCCGTCAAGGACGGTTATACCAACACCAGGCAGATTTACGATTCCAACGTCACCTATTCGCCGCCGCCGTCTTTTCCGACCTCGGGCGAATACGCTTTCATTTCCTGGGAGGAAAAGTGATTTTTGTGGTATAATATCCCTATGTTCAATCTATCGAGTTCAACCTATCCGATCGGACTTGACATCTCTGACTTGAGTTTGAAGTTGGTCCAACTCAATCGCTTTCGCGACCATATCAGGGTCGAGGCGATCAGCCATATCGAACTTGCCAAAGGCCTGATCGAAAACGGCGAGATCAAAAACCAGACCGAGGTGATCAAAGCGATCAAGCAGCTTTTGGTCAAACCGCAGTATGGTCGGGTCAGTCCGACCGAGATCATCGCTTGCCTGCCGGAAACCAAGACCTTCATCAAATTGATCGAGGTGGAAAAAACTCCAAACGACTTCGAGATGACTTTGCGTTCGGAGATGGAAAAACATATTCCGATGTCGCTGGACGAAATGTACTACGACTGGCAGGTGGTAAGCGAATCGTCCGGCCTGAGGCGGGTGCTGGTGGGCGCCGGTTCGCGGGCGATCGTGGACCAATATACCGACCTGATCAACAAAACCGGCATACCGCTCGGGGCGCTGGAGGTCGAGTCGGTGCCGATCTGCCGCGCCCTTTTAGCCGAGGAACATTTCAAATACCGAGGGTCGGATAAGACCAACTACGGCGTCATCGATATCGGCGCCCAGCGGACCAGCATGACGGTTTACGCCGACAAAACGGTCCTGTTCACCATGAGCATTCCGCTCTCCGGCGACCGCATCACCGAAGAGATAAGCAAAATCTTGAAAATCGACTTCAAACTGGCCGAAAAAGCCAAAATCATCTGCGGACTAGATGAACACAAAGCGCAAGGCGTGATCCGCGACGTCTTGAGCGACGTGATCAACGAACTGGTCAATCGGATAAAAGGCGTAATCAAATATTACCAGGATCATTTCCCGGGCAAAGGGCCGCTAAATAAAATACTGCTTTGCGGCGGCGGCGCCAACATCGAAAACATCAATCAGCTTCTGAGCCAATCGCTCGGCTTGGAAGTGTCGTCGGGCGATCCGCTCACCAACATCAACGAAGCGAAGGAAAAATTGAAATCGATCTTCACTGAAACACACCAGATCTCATCCTCCGAACTAAAAACCCAGGGCGACAAACCGCTTTCGATCACCCAAGACACCTCCCTGTCATATTCGACCGCTATCGGCTTGGCTTTGCGGGGAGTGTTTATCGACGAATTTTAATTCCCTTTTTTCTTATGATCAAGCTGAACATCTTGGCGCGCGAGCAGAAAAAAAATCTAAAGCTGAGGCATCTGCATCATGTTTTGAAAAATATCGATTTCGTCTTGATTTTAATCGGCGTCACGATCGCGCTGATGCTGCTCTTTTCGCGGATCATCATGCAGGACACTTTCAACAATATCGTCGCGCAAACCACCTTGATCACCCGCAACAGCCAGAGCTACAACAACCGCGTCCGTTCGGTCAACTCGGAGATCAACGCCGTCGATCAGATCCAGAAGGATTTCTTGGACTGGCACAAGATTTTTTCCGAACTTTCTTCCATTACCGAGAACGACATCACTTTCACCTATATCAGGATGGCTGCCGATGACAAAACCCTGCGCCTCCGGGGCCATGCCGGCACCCGCGACGGCCTGCTCCATCTCAAGGCGGCGATGGAGGACTCCGAACTGTTCAACAAGATCGATTTTCCGCTTACTAATATCCTTGAACAAAAAGATATAAATTTCGAGATGAGCGCCGTGATCAATCTGAATAAAATCCGTTAGCATATGATGAATTTTCTTTCCAAATTAAGTTTGCGCAATAGCATCCTGCTCGTCAACGCGATCCTGCTTTGCGCCGTCGCCGCGATCATTTTTTTGGTGATAATTCCGAGCACCGAGGAGATCAGCAAGATGAAGCAGAATATAATGAAGGAACGGATAGACCTGGAACAGAAATACGAGAAAGGTTTGAGCTTGAAAAAACTATCGGAGAACCTTAAAACCATCGAGCCGCGGATGCTGGCCTTGAATCAGACCTTCATCAGCGCCAACCGGGAATTGGAATTCATCACGGCCCTGGAGGGAATCGCCGCGAAAAACGGAGTCAGCCAAAAAATATCGCTGGGCAAACCGGCCGCGACCGGCGATAAGCCGTATAAAAAAACGCCGCTCAATATCCAGATACAGGGCAGTTACCGCAACGCCGCCTCTTATTTGCGCGACCTGGAACGGTCGAATTACTACATCAACATCAAATCGATCGAAATGGCTTCGGCCGGATATGTCCAGCCGAATTCCATCAACGACGGTGGCGGCGGCGTCGGCGCAACGATCCTGGCGGAAACCTATTGGCGCTAAAATTATGACTATCAACAGACAAAAAATTAAATCGTGGTTTACCCTCAAACGTCTGGTTAAATATTTTTTCGCGGTTATTTTTCTGTGTTCTTTGTCAGCTTTTTTCTATACCGCCAAATTTTTATACTCTGACTTTTATTTGTCGATCACCCAGTCGGATAAAATAATCCTTTTGAAAGAAAAAGTCGCCGCGGAGTCGATCAACGTAAAAAAATTCGAATCGGTGATGAAAAAATTGAACGAAAAATCCTCGATCGGCGATGATCAAAAAATCAACGATATCTTCGACTGACAAAATCGGCGCCAAGATACAAACAAAAAACTTCGGGGTAATCCGAAGTTTTTTGTTTGAAAAGATTATTTGCTTCTATACTCGGTTGAAATTTTACGCAACTTCTTGACCGCCGCTTCAAGTTGTCGCACCGCCTGCGACAGCTCCTTTTCGCTGTTATATTTTCCCAGGGTGAATCGGATCGAGTTGTGGGCGATCTCGACCGGAATCCCCATCGCCACCAGCACGTGCGAGGCCTTGAGGCGGTTCGAGGCGCAAGCCGAACCGGTGGAAACGGCGATCCCTTCCAGGTCGAGAGCGATCAATATCGACTCGCCTTCGACGCCCAGAAAAGAAAAATGCGCGTGGCCGGGCGCCGCCGTCCGCAAATCAGTATTCAGAACCGCGTCCGGAATCCGCGCGGTGATTTTTTTTATGAAGGAATCGCGGAGTCGCGAAATCCGCGCATTATTTTTCAAGACCTTGGCCGCGCTCAGCTGGCTCAGGGCAGCGCCCAGTCCGACGATCCCGGGAACGTTGAGGGTGCCGCTGCGGCGGTTTAGCTCGTGATGGCCGCCCGTGGCCTGGGCGCTGATCGGCGTCTTATTTTTCAGGTAAAGCAGGCCGACGCCCTTCGGCCCGTAAATCTTATGCGCCGAGAGGGACAGGGCGTCGAGAAAATTATGTTTAGTGTCGCAATTCAAAA
This sequence comes from bacterium, assembly GCA_021786695.1. GTDB lineage: Bacteria > Patescibacteriota > Patescibacteriia > Patescibacteriales > GWE2-39-37 > JAJYMT01. The sequence continues at coordinate 12,472 of JAJYMT010000058.1, read as the reverse complement.
AATTTACCGCCTGCGTGGCGTCGGTATGGAAATATACCGGCTCCGGCTTTTCTCCGCGGCTTGCCGGCTTGCCTGAAAGCCACTTCTTCAGCCGTTGCTCGTTATGCTTGTGGATTATCTTGCCCGCCTCCCGGATCGGCTGGATCGATCCGACCTCGCTGTTGACGTACATTAGAGACACTAAGGCAGTGTCGTCGTCGATCGCTTTCCGCAATTCTTCCAATTTAATCACGCCCCCGGGCGTTACCGGCAGATGGATTACCTCAACTCCCGATCGTTCAAGTTCGGAAAATGGCTCCAGGACCGAGTCATGCTCGATTACGGAAGTGATCGCCCGGATTTTTTTCCCCGGGTTCTTTTTTTTTATGGCGCCGACTATGCCCTTGATGGCGAGATTGTTCGCCTCGGTCGCGCCGGAAGTGAAAATTATCTCGTCCGGAGCGCAGTTCAAAAACTTGGATGCGGCTAGCCGAGCATCCTCCACTCCCTTTGAGGCCTGCTGGCCGAAGCTATGGATGGAAGAAGGGTTGCCGAACTTGTCCTGGAAATAAGGCATCATCGCCCGAAGAACTTTTTTGTCTACGGGAGTGGTGGCGCTATGATCTAAATATATTCTTTTCATGTTTTTGAGTTAAATAATTTTCAATTTACAATAATCAATTTACATTGAATTTACAATTTTTAATTTGATGCGTAAAAAAAATTTAGTCATTGAAAATTTATTGAAAATCGTAAATTGATCATTGAAAATTCCTTTGACTAGACCGCTATAACTTTTTTTACTTTTGGAACGGCTTTTTTGATCTCCGCCTCGATACCCTGCTTCAAAGTGATGGTTGACATTGGACAGTGCGCGCAACGGCCCATCAATTCGACCTTCAGGGTGCCGGTCTTTTCGTCGTATTTGACGAAATGCACGTCGCCGCCGTCCGCCAGCAGCGCCGGCCGGATCTTTTCCAATGTCCTCTTGATCTTATCTACCATATATTTATAGTAATTATTATTTACCGTTTTTTTAACTCGTAATTTTTAATCGCCTGGTGCAAAGCGTCGAGGCCCAGCATCGAGCAGTGCACCTTGACCGGCGGCAGGCCTCCCAGATCCTTGACGATCTTGTCTTTTGTCAGACGCATCGCCTCCTTGAAGGTCTTGCCCTTGGCTAGATCCGTCATGGCCGAGGAAACCGCGATCGCGGCGGCGCAACCCAAGGTCTCGAACTTGATCTCTTTGATGAACGGCTCGCTTTTCGCCGTCTTTGCCTTGCCGGATTTCTTCTCGCCCACCTTGAGATATATCCGCATCACGTCGCCGCAGGTCGGGTTGCCCTCCTGGCCGATCGCGTCGGCATTCTTGATCACCCCCTGGTTGTGGGGGTTTTTGAAGTGTTTTAATACTTTTGGGGAATATATCATATTATAAGTATAAAGGCTAAATTTGAAATTTTAAATTAAATTTATTTTGAGCATTACAATTATTCATTTAGCTATTTAAAATTCATTTAAAATTTATAATTTAGACTTTATGATTAATTAATTATAACCCTAGTCCCGATCTCCGCCCAATTATACAGCAATTTAGCCGGACCTACCCCGAGGCGGATGCAGCCGTGCGAGACCGGTGTACCGAGATGAGTGGCGCCTTCCTTTTTGCCGGCCGGCCATTCCGGCAGTTCATGGATGCCGAATTTGCCGTTAGATAAACTCATCCAGTACGGCATCCATAGTTTATACGGCTTTGACCAGGCGCGCGGCGCCTTGGCATCAATTTTAAACGATCCCTTGGGGGTCGGCGTCGAACGTTTGCCGGTGGAAACGGGAAAGGCATCTAACTCGACGTCGCTTAAAAAATAACTTAGCTCCTGCTTCTTAGTGTCTATTTCGATGCGTTTCGGCAATTTGGCCGGATTCTTCGAAAGCGGGTCATAGCCGTTTTGCACCTCCAGCCCGTCCGAGAAGCCGTCGCCGTCGGTATCGGCGTTCTGCGGGTCGGTCTTGAATTTCGCTTCCAGGAGATCGGAAAGCCCGTCGTTATCGCTGTCCAAGTCGGCCGCCCTGGCCGGCAAGGAAATTAAAAGAAGAAATATCGTTAAAATGGCGACGGCCGCGTGCTTCATTCAAATCTTAATTAAGGAACTTAGCTTGAGTTTTAGCAAAGCGCCGTTGATCTCCGCCTCGACTTTGTGCAAGGCCTTATTCGCGCCGCAGTCGCAGGCCTTGCTGCAAAAAACCTTCCCCGCGTCATCGAAGCAATAAAACAGCTTGTTCTTGCCCTCGAGCGACCTGACGATCTCATAGGCGCTGATTTGGCGCGGGTCTTTTGCCAGCCGATAGCCGCCGGCCGATCCCTTGCCCGCCGTCACTATCTTCGAGGCCTTCAGGAGCGAAAAGATCCGCTCCAGATACCCCGAGGAAATATTTTCTTCTCTGGCGATAGCAGAAAGCGGCACCCGCTCATCTCTGGGGTGTCGCGCCAAATTTACGATCGCTTTCAAGCCGTAAGTTGATCTAGTGGAAAATTTCATCAAGTTAAAATAAAATACCAACTAAATTAGTAGGTATTATAAATATATCATATGGTGGAAAGATGTCAAATATTGACACTTCCCCGTCCTTATGTTAGATTAAAATCATAAAATGGCTCGCAAAAGCTGTTTTTCTTTAATAAATTATAATCCGTTATGGCACACAAGAAATCGGCCGGCTCCACATCCTTGGGTCGCGAATCGCAAAGCCAACGCTTGGGAATCAAGCTATACGCTGGCGAGGCGGCTAGAGCCGGTTCTATCATCGTGAGACAGCGCGGCACCAAATATCGAGCCGGCAAAAACGTCAAGCGAGGCAAGGATGACACCCTGTTCGCGGTCGCGGCGGGAATCGTAAATTTCACTAACCGCAAGATTACCGCTTTTACCGGCCACCAGAAATGGGCCAAGATCGTGAACGTCGAACCGCAAAAAAAATAATTTTTTAACAAAAAACCCCCCTGATTTTCAGGGGGGTTTTTGTTTCTTTAACTTTTAACTTTGAACTTTTCATTTTGAATTTTTAACCGTGAGCATCTCCACTGCCTTGTCCAGCTGCGGGTCTTTTCCGGCCTCATAGTCCTTTTCGGTCAGATCCACCTCCACGTCCGGTTTGATCCCTTGCTCGTTGATATTGTTGCCCTTGGGCGTGAGCCATTGCGCCACCGTAATCTTGATCGACGAGCCGTCGCTCAAATTTTCCAGAATCTGCACCGAACCCTTGCCGAAGCTCTGCTTGCCGACCAATTTCGCCTTGCCGGTGTCCTGCAGCGCTCCGGCCACGATTTCGGAAGCGGAGGCGCTGCCCTGGTTGATTAACACTATGGTCGGAAAATCCTTCAGTCGGGCTAACCCGCGGGCCAGATATTCGTTCTTCTTTTGGTCGCTGAATTTTTCCGTCACCACGATCCCGTCTTCGATCCAGCGGCTCGCCACCTCGATCGCCGTGTCCAGATAACCGCCGGGGTTATTCCGCAGGTCGAGGATGATGCCCTTCGGGTTCGCCTCGACCGCCTGGCTGGCCGCCTTGGCGAACAGTTGTTCGGTGTCATTATTGAAATTGGTGATGGTGATGACGAAGATGCCGTCCTTGCGGGCCTCGGTCCTGACGCTCTTAACCGTAATCACGTCCCGCGCGATTTTGAAATCCTTGGGCTGGTCGAAATCCTGGCGGAAGATCTTCAGCACCACCTGGCTGTTCTTCGGGCCGCGAATTTTTGAAACCGCCTGCTCGACTGTCATGCCGACGGTCGATTCGTTGTTGATCGATATGATCTTGTCTCCGGCGCGCAGACCGGCTTTTTCCGCCGGCGTTTCGGGCAGCGGCGCGATCACCGTCAGTTCGCCCTTTTTGATGCCGATTTCCGCTCCGATGCCTTCAAAGGTGCCGGCCAGGTCGCTATCGAATTCCGCGGCCACCTTCGGGTTCATGAATACGGTATAGGGGTCGCCGGCAGCCGCCACCATGCCGTGTATCGCCCCGTAAAAAAGTTCTTTTTCGTTGAGTTTGTCTTTTTTGACGAAATCCTTGTGCAGAAGATCCCAGACCTGCCAGAACAGATTGAAGTCGACGTCTTTGGACAGGCGATCACCGGCATTTTTCTGGTATTTGCCGATCACCTGGCCGGTAAGGGCTGATTCCTTCTTCGCTAGATCGGCGATTATCCCGTTGCGATTGGCAAAAACCAGACCGGCGGAAAATGACAGACCGAGCAGAACCAAAATTAAAAAAATTCGCGCGACTGTCTTGGCCGGATGCTTGCGAATTTTTTCACCATCCATACTTTTAGAAAATATATTGCGCATAATTTATTGTCGGTTCGGCTAAAAATCTTCGGCTGCCGACAATTGCCGCTGATTTAATAAAAAATTCGTCTTTTGACTCCTTCAGATTGTACCACGATTCCGATATTTGGGCAACTTGGATGCCGGATAAATTGCTTGAATGTTTATCGGATTTAAGCTAAAATAGTATCAATCTGATTATTTATGCCAAAATTCGTTATCAACGGCCAGCGGCCGTTAGCCGGGGAAATCTCCGTCAGGGGCGCGAAAAACGCGGCCCTGAAAATTTTGCCTGCCGCCCTGCTTTCCGCCGAGCCGATCACCATAAAAAACCTGCCGCGGATCCAGGATGTCGATCTGTCGATCAAATTGCTCGAGGAGCTCGGAGCCGAGGTTGACCGCGGGCAGGACTCCGCGACCATCCGGATCGAAACCATAACCGACTCCCGCATTTCCGCCACCGCCAACAAGCTGCGCGCTTCGGTGGTTTTCACCGGCCCGCTACTCGCCCGTATGAGAGAAGTTCGTTTCCCTCACCCGGGCGGTTGCGTCATCGGAGCCGGCACGCGGCCGATCGATCTGTTTCTGGAGGGCTTTGCCGCGCTGGGAGCAGAAGTGGAGGAGGCGGACGGCTATTATTCGATCCGTGCCGATAAATTATCCGGCGGCGAATATTTTTTTACAACCATTTCCGTCACCGGCACCGAAACCCTGATGATGGCCGCCGTTCTGGCTGAAGGCAAAACCATCCTGAAAAACTGCGCCCTGGAGCCGGAAATTGCGGCTTTAGCCGCCTACCTAAACTCCCAGGGTGCCAAAATTTCCGGCGCCGGTACGGCCACCATCGTAATCGATGGCGTCAAACGGATTTCCGCCGGCGAATTCACCATTATGCCGGATCGGATCGAAGCCGGCACCTTCGCGATCATGGCCGCCGCGACTAAAGCCGAACTCACCATCAGAGACTGCGATCCGTCCCATCTGGAGGCCTTGCTTTCCATTTTCTCCAAAATAGGCGTCAAATTTTCCGCCGGCAAAGATTATCTGACGATCCGCAAATCGCCGGATATTTCCTCTTATAGCGTCAAGACGCATGAATACCCCGGTTTTCCGACCGACCTGCAATCGCCCTACACCGTCCTCATGACCCAGGCGCGCGGCTCGGCGATCATCCATGAAACCATTTACGACCGCCGCCTGCTCTTCACCGATATGCTCGCCCAGATGGGAGCGGACATCATTATGTGCGATCCGCACCGGGTGGTGGTGAACGGCCCCTCTAAACTGTACGGCAGGAAACTCACCAGCCCCGACCTGCGCGCCGGTATCGCGATGATCATCGCCGGCCTGACCGCGGAAGGCAAAACCGAAATCGACAACATCTATCAGATCGATCGCGGCTATGAGCGGATCGATGAGCGCCTGCGTTCGCTCGGCGCGGACATTACCAGACAGGACGACTGACTTTAATTCTTAATCAACCATCCCTCATGACCCTTACGGTCCGGCGCTATCTTTACATCGTATTCATCCTCGCCTTCGCGACCATCACTCCGCTGCTCATACTCTACGCGAACGGCTACCAATTGAGTTTGAACAAACGCGGATTCGTCAAAACCGGTATGTTTATTTTGGATTCGAATCCCCGCGGCGCTCTTGTCTACGTCAACGGCCAGAAACAGGCCGCGATTTTCGATCGTCTCCTGGGCAAGCAGGACGCCGCCCTGACCACGCCGGCAAAAATAAAAAATATGGAGCCCGGCGAATACGACGTTAAAATCGAACTCGACGGCTATTGGCCCTGGCAGAAAAAGCTCTCGATCTACCCCGGCGCCTCCACCTACGCCGAGGACATAATCCTGTTCAAAAAAGAATTGCCGCTCTTGCTGGTGCAAGACGCCTTTGCTTCCGTCAGCTATTCGCCGGACGGCCGGTTCGCGGCCGGTTCGGCTCGCGGCTGGCAGCTGGTGTCTCTCTCTGATGGCGCGGCCGTGAAACTGCCGGCGGACCCGAAAGCGCGGACCGCCGGCTGGTCCGCCGACTCTAAAAAACTTTTGATCGGTAAGACCCTGATTTCGGCCGACGATCCGAAAAATTATTCCGATCTGTCGAAATTGATCGGTGACGACAGGATCGATTTGAAATTCGATGCGGCGGCGGACAACCTGATCTATTGCCGGACCGAAGATCAGCTCCTGGTCTTCGACTCTCTTAACCGGGAAATAAAACCCATACTTACCGGCCTGGGAGCCGGAAAAAATTATAAAATAATCGATTATCTGGTCAAGGAGCGCCAAATTTACCTGATTGCCGATCTCGGCGCGAAAATGGTTTTGGATATTTACGAGCGGAACGGAGAAAAGCGCGGTTCGCTCGATCTGCCGAAATCCGCCGGCTACCGCTTCGTCAGCCAGGAACACCGGCTGATCAATCTGTACGACGCGGTTCGCGGCCGGCTGTTTTTGATCGACCCGCTGTCACCGGTAAAAAGGGTCTCTGAAATCATCGAACCGATCAAAAATTTCAAATGGCTTTCAGACAGTCAGTTGTTTTATTCCGATGATTTTGAAGTAACGCTGTTCGATATCGGCAACAAGCAGAAAAGATTGATCGCGCGGCTGGGCAACGTCATCCGGCAGATTTTCTGGCATCCGAGCGACAATTACGTCCTCTACTCGACTGATAATTCGATCAACATCATCGAGCTTGACGAGCGGGTGAAACAAAATGTGACGGAATTGATTTCCCTGGCCAAAATCGGCAATTTGCGCCTGAGCGAAGACGGTAAAAGCTTGTTTTTCACCGCTTCGATCGGACAGGCAGACGGCTTCTACCAGATGAATTTGCAATGAGTAAAAAAAACCGCTCCGCCCCGCAAAATGCGGGGCGGAGCGGTTTTTTTACTGCTCGATTATTTCAATTCTTTGATGAATCTTTTCAGCTTCTCGCCGATTTCCGGATGCTTGAGCCCCAGTTTGATGGTCGCCTTGACGAAATTGAACTTGTCGCCGGTATCGAGCCATTCGCCGTCGAACACCCTGCCATAGATCGGCAACTTCTTTTTGAGCAGTATGGCGAAGGCGTCTGCCAGGCGCTTTTCCCCGGATTTATCGAACGGCATATTTTCGATGATATTGAATACTTCGGGAGTGATGATGTATTTGCCGACCGCCACCAAGGTCGACGGCGCTTTCTCGGGCGCGGGTTTCTCGACGATATCGCTGATCCCATATACTTTATGTTCGATCTGTTTTCCGTCGATTACGCCGAACTTCGAAGTTTCCTTCCGCTCGATTTTCGCCAGACCGATGATGCTGGCGTGGTATTTTTCATAAGTATCGATCAGCTGCTTGACGGTCGGCACCTTACTGTCATACAGACAATCGCCGAAAATCACCACTACCGGTTCCCTGCCTACCAGGTGCTTCGCCTGGAGTAAGGCGTGGCCGTCGCCTAACGGCTTGGGCTGGCGGACATAAGAAAATTTGGCGAGCGAGGAGATCCTCTGCACCTCTTTCAACAGCTCGTGCTTATTTTTTTCCACCAAGGTATCTTCCAGCTCGTAAGAAACGTCGAAATGATCCTCGATCGCCCGCTTACCGCGGCCGGTGATGAAGATGATTTCCTTGATACCGGACGCCACCGCCTCCTCGACCAGATATTGTATCGCCGGCTTATCCACCACCGGCAGCATCTCTTTGGGCTGGGCCTTGGTGGCCGGTAGAAAACGGGTGCCAAAACCGGCGACCGGCAGGATCGCTTTGCGGATCTTCTTGCCGTTGTTGCCGTTTGGCGTTGTCTTTGGCATAAATTTATTCAATTAATGGTTTTAGAGATTGGCGCGAAACTTCCATTTGATGAAATACTTGATCCAGGAGGCCAGATGGATCTGCGACAGCCGGTTGGTGAAAGGAGCGATGTACCAACTATCGCTGGCGCTGGCCCGCTCATGGTCATGAATGACTATCGCCCTCGGATCGTACATTACCTTGAACCCGGCCTGACGGATGCGGCGGCAGAGATCGGTATCTTCAAAATACATAAAAAATCGCTCGTCGAATCCGGCCAGATCGGTAAACAATGACCTTTTTATCAGCATGCATGAGCCCTGAACCCAATCGACCTGGCGCCGCGTCTCGTGATCATAATCCTTCATCAGGAACTGATCCAGGTGCCTTTCGGCGAATTTACCCAGAAAAGTCCGGCGATAGATCGGCGTAAGCAATTTCGGAAACCGTAAGCAGGAATATTGCAGCCGGCCGTTCCGATAGAGCAGCTTCGGCCCGAGCAGCCCGATCTGCGGGTCTTGCCTCTCTGCCTCGAGCATTGTTTTGATCGAATCCTCCTTTACCATGGTGTCCGGATTCAAGATCAATAGATATTCGCCGGCAGCGCCGCGCACGCCCAGATTATTGCCTCCTCCCATGCCGCGGTTACGTTCGCTCTGGATGAACTTCGCCTTCGGAAACCCGCTCTTTATCGCCTCGGAGATACCGTCCCGCGAATTGTTATCAACCACGATTACCTCGTAATCGATCCCCGCCAGATCGGCCCGACCGATTGATTCAAGGCAATTAAGCGCCTTGGCTTTGCTGTTATAATTTACGATAATGATGCTCAAATCCATACTCACCAAAAGATAATTTGTTTTACGATCAGCCAATAGGCATTAAAAAAAAGATTTGCCAGGCGCAGTGCGGCTCCGTCGAACTCCTGGAATGAAATCTTACCCGAAAGCCGCCTGGCGACTTCCCTGTCTTTTATTTTACGCAATTTTTGCACCTTTTGTCTACTCGACCCGATTATCCGCCAGTTTGCCGGCCTCATAAAATAGCCGTAAACCCGGATCTTTTCCTTAAACCAGCCGCCCTTGATGGCAAACGCCAAAAGACCGATTTCCATAACCAACCAAGCCGGCAGGATCAGTAAGATCGTCAAAAAATGATAACAGATCAGCATCGACAAGATGCGGTTACGGTCCATCCAGTAAAACCGCTTGATGCTGCGTGAAAATTCGAACTTGTGATAAACAACCGCTTCCGGCGCAAGCACGCAGCTGTAGCCCGCGAGCCAGGCGCGCCAGCCGATCTCCTGATCTTCATTGTACATCCAGTACTCCTCGTTGAATAGACCGATCTCTTCAAGCATCTTCGCCTTGAACAAAACCGCCGCCCCGGACGGGTAAAAAATGTCATTGGAAATTGCCACCGCCTTGGCGGGGTCCCGCTTCGGCGGGAGTAATTCGTAATTGGTAATTGGCTTTTTGTAGCCGGCCGTATAGCCGAAACCCAAAAAATGCGTCGCGTTGCCTAAGCTGTTCACTTTGTCTTTTTCGGGGTGCAGCATCAGCCGCGCCTGCACCGCGCCGACCTGTCCTGCTCGTCCTGAGCTGGGCCGAAGGGAGCCAGCCGAAGGATGCGTTTGTTCCGCGACTTTCACCATCTGGCTCACTGTATCAGGAGCGACGATCGTATCCATGTTGAATAAAATCAAATAATCGAACCCTTGTTCAAGCGCCGAGCGCATCGCGTCGTTGTTCGCCTTGGCAAATCCCTCGTTCTTCTCTTCCCTAATGATTTCAACTGTAAAGCCCCCTTGATAAAGGGGGTTAGGGGGATTCCCCTCTTGCGAGGGGCGGGGTGTGTAAAGTCGGGGTGGGTTAATCAAAATTCGCTCCGCCGTATCTTGTAAAAACCGGAAACTCTCTTCCGTTGTTTCATTATCAATCAAAAAAACTTTGGACTCGCCGGCCCAATCTTGTTTGCGGATGCTTTCCAGGCACTCCGCCAAATATTTCTTGCCATAGTCCCGCCAATTAGGACTGATGATGATCGCGACTTTCTTTTCTGTCATTTACAAAATTTAGCTAATATTATATAATCAATCTATATATAATTTTAAGTTATTTCAAACAAAAAATCAATCCATTTCGCATAATAGTGAGTTCTACGAAATTCCAAAACAGCAACAACAACTTTATTCACTAATTTAAAAATCTCCTCAAAATATGATAGTAAAAAAATCGAGTGTAACTGAAATAAAAAACTCCAAGGATTGTACCGTTTGGGAATATGCCTATCCAAGTGAGCTATTTAGTTTTGCCAAAGCCATGATTAATGGTCGATATCCAGAAGAAAAAAGAGTGACCAACCTGGCGTGCGAAGAAACTTATTATGTCTTGTCTGGCTTTGGCATTATACATTCGGAGAAGGGAAATTTTGAAATTAGTGAAGGTGACCTGTATTTTTTTGAAAAAGGCGAGATATATTGGATAGAGGGAAATAAGTTATCATTAGTATTGGTTAATGCTCCAAAATGGTCACCCGAACAACATAAAATTGTTGATTAAGGATGCTGTTTTGGAACATCGCAGAACACCGAATATGAGATTCAAAAAATTTGCACAATTATATAATTCAAGGAAAGCAAATTTTTCTCAACCCAAATTTTTGCCCTTTTCTTCTTTTTATATTTTATAAGGTAGCGGGCAAAAACTTCTCATATTCGGAAACGTTGGGCGAAATAATGCTGGGATAAAATTTTAAACATGGGAGAAAAAAATTTTACAATAGTCGAGTGCGCTGGTGGTGTGGTGAGAAATAAAAATCGTATTGCGCTCATCGAAATGAAGAGGATTGATGGTTGGGGTTTTCCAAAGGGTAAAATAGGTGACAACGAAAAACCTTTGGAGGCGGCTAAACGTGAGATTCTTGAAGAAACTGGAATAAAAAATGTTTTTCTTGTTCGGTCTCTTGGCACTTATCAACGACGAGCAGCGGATGGAAAGCCAATATTACTTAATATCCACATGTTCCTTTTTGAAACTGAAAAAGAGAAACTTCAACCTATTGAAGATGATGTTCGAGGCGCGCAATGGATTTTTATCGACGATGTTGAAAACTATCTAGTACTTAACGACGATAAACAATTTTTTTCACTTAATAAAAAAATTATCCTGGCATTAAATCGCCTGACACGCAATATACAAAATTGAAACATCGGATATCGAGGAACGTTCTGCAAAATAAAATTTTATTTTTTGCTATAACCTATGGCTCACTTCAACAAAATTGGTTTGTTGTTACTTAACGACGATCAGACAAAATTTTTAGTGTGTGAAAAAAATAACTTTACCTCCGACTTCATAATGCCCGGTGGTCAAGTAGATGATGGCGAGAACGATAAAGAATGTCTCGTCCGTGAAATCAAAGAAGAGCTCGATGTAGACACGGATAAGACAAGTCTCGTATTTATCAAAGAGTATGTTGATATAGCGGCTGGCGACCCAACGAAGGATGTTTCTATAAAGTTGTACCAAGGTAAAATTATTGGCAAACCTAAACCATCTGCTGAAATAATCAAATTTCATTGGATTGGCAGGGATGGCTTGTCTCATCCTCGGCTTTCTCCAATTATCAAGAATAAAATTTTGCCTGACCTTATTGTAAAGAACATATTAAAATAAAATTTTACATCGCCCAACAGCCCATATCCGGCTTCGCTACGCTGCACCCAAATGCTTTGCACTTCGGATGATGGGCAAATATTATGCCAAAAACTTTGCTGATCATAATTTCCGGCCCTCCCGGTACGGGCAAAACGACCTTAGGCAAGAAAATCGCCAAGGAATTTTGTCTGCCTTTCATCAGCAAGGACGCGATCAAAGAGTCGCTTTTCAATGATCTCGGCTGGAGCGACCGGGAATGGTCCAAAAAATTAGGCGGAGCGACATATAGCATCCTGTATTATTTTATCGAGCAACTGTTATCCGCGAATACTTCCTTCATAGCCGAAAGCAACTTCAAGCCGGAATTCGAGAGCGAGAAATTCCTCGACTTGAAGAAAAAGTATGATTTTGCGCCCATCCAGATCCAATGCCGGACCGACGGAAAAATACTTTTTGAAAGATTCAGGCGGCGTGCCGAATCGGGCGAGCGCCACCCCGGACATGTTGACAGCCAGAATTATGAAGAATTTAAAAAAATCTTGCTCGAAGGCAAGTTTGAAAAATTGGATATCGGAGGGGAAATTATCGACATCGACACTACCGATTTCGCCGCGATCGATTACGGCCGGCTTTACGAAAAAATTCGCGCGGTAATCGTCGCAATTACCTAGTTCCGATTTTTCTCCCCGCAAGCGCCGTCGGCCCAGAGGCCGGCTTTT
>JAJYMT010000033.1 GCA_021786695.1 bacterium | reverse complement strand
AATGATGCTTTATTCATACGCGTATAATTATTTAAATTGTTAAATACCTTGTAATCGGCTTGATTTCGACCGCCTTGGCAGTTCCCGGATCGATGGTGACGAGCACTGAATTCAAGAGCGCCCCGCCCGTTTCCGGCACAATCTTTTCCTGCTTGATCTGCGTCAAAAAGGATTTTATCACATTCTCTTTGCCAAGTCCAATGACCGAATCAACCGCTCCGACCATGCCGACATCGCTCATAAAAGCCGTGCCTCGGGACAGGATTCTGGCGTCGGCGGTCATTACGTGCGTGTGGGTTCCAAGGACCGCCGAGACGCGCCCGTCCAGGTAGTGGCCCAAGGCGATTTTTTCCGAGGTTGCCTCCGCGTGGATATCAACAATTATAGCAGAGGGTTTAAATTTTGCCAAATATTCGTCTAAAATCGAGTCAACGGCGCGGAAGGGGTCATCAAAATCCTGGTGCAAAAAAACCCGCCCCAAAACCGCTATCAGCAGTATTTGGTAGTTGCCCGTCTGGATCAATCTATGCCCTACGCCGGGCACGCCGGCCGAATAATTGGCCGGACGGATGACCGGCAGGCCTTCGGCGACGCAGAACTTGAACTGTTCTTCATTGTCAAAGGCGTGGTCGCCGGTGGTAAGCCAATCGACGCCCGAGGACATCAATTCTTTGATGGTGGGAAGCGAGATGCCGGAACCGTGCGCCACGTTTTCGGCGTTCGCAATTACCAAATTCGGTTGCTCCTCATCTTTTATCTGAGGCAGGATTTTTTTCACCGTTTCGCGTCCGAGCTTGCCGTAGATGTCACCGATGAATAGGATTTTTAACATAAGCGTTTGTCATCCTGGAGCGACCCCGGATTCGATCCGGGGGAGCGATAGGATCTCGTGATAAATTCACAAGATGCTATCGTCCCGCCTCGGCGGGACTCCAGCATGGCACTTATTTACCTGGCGTATTCCGTCACTCTCATCTCGCGGATGACATTGACCTTGATCTCGCCCGGATATTTGAGTTCCGCTTCGATTTTTTTAGCGATGTCTTTGGCCAGATTGTAGGCGGTCAGGTCGTCGATCTTGGTCGGCTCGACGAAGACGCGCACTTCGCGTCCGGCCTGGATGGCGTATGATTTTTCCACGCCGTCGAAAGAAGCGGCGATTTTTTCCAGCTCTTCCAGGCGATGGATATATTGTTCGAAGGAATCGTGGCGCGCGCCCGGACGGGCGGCGGAAATCGCGTCGGCCACCTTGACGATGATGGCGAGCAGGCCGCGCGGGCGGTCTTCGTGGTGGGTCTCGATCGGGTCGATAATTTCCTGGGTCAGCCCGAATTTTTTGGCGATGTTCGAACCGATTTCCGGATGGGTGCCCTGGACCTCGTGGTCGACCGCTTTGCCGATGTCATGGAGTAGGCCGGCCTTTTTAGCCAATGAAGGGTCGGTACCAAGTTCTTCGGACAGCATGCCGGCGAGATGCGCCACCTCGACCGAGTGCCTAAGGGCGTTCTGTCCGTAGCTGGTGCGGTATTTTAGCCGGCCGATGATCTGCACCAGTTTCGGGTCGAAACCGGTGACGCCGAGTTCGTACATCGCTTCTTCACCCGCCTTTTTAATGTCGACCGCCAGTTCCTTTTTCGCCTGTTCGATCGCGTCCTCGATCTTGGTCGGGTGTATCCGGCCGTCCAGGATCAGTTTGTCCAGCGCCCGTTTGGCGATGTGGCGGCGGATTGGCGAGAAGCCGGAACGGGTGATTACGTTCGGCGTATCGTCGACAATAATCTCGGTGCCGGTCAGTTGCTCGATTACTTTGATGTTCCGTCCTTCGCGGCCGATGATCCGGCCCTTCATCTCGTCCGAAGGCAGTTCGACCGCCGTAGTGGTGATCTCGGTGGTGTAGTTGGAAACCAGACGCTGCATCGTGCCGGCGAGCATATCGCGGGATTTTTCTTCGAGCGATTCGACCGATTCTTTCTCCAGTTTGTTGATGCGGGAGATAAGCTCATCTTTTATTTCATCTTCTACGTTCCGGAGCAGCACCTGCTTGGCCTCTTCTTTGGTGAGCGCGGCGATCTTTTCCAGCTTAGCAAGTTGCTCTTCCTTGATTTTGCGGATTTTTTCCTTCACCTCTTCGACCTGGTTTACCTTGTCGTAGAGCTGCTGCTGCTTTTCCTGCAGTTCCAGCAATTTTTGGGAGAAGACCGTTTCCCGTTTTTCCAGGCGCGCCTGCAGTTCGCCGATCTCGCGGCGCGCCTTGGAATTTTCCTTCTTCGCTTCGTCGATGATCCCGAGCGCCTTGTTCTGCGCCTCGAGGATGATTTCAGAATTCTTGGTCCGGGCCTCCCCGAGAATTTTTTCCGCCTTGAGCTCGGCGTTCCTCATCTTGTTGCCGGCGACCGTTTTGCGGATAAAATAGCCGACAAAAAAACCTCCTACAAGCGCGAGCGGGTAAAAAAGATAGTTCATAAATTACCGCTTCCGTTGTCCGAAGGTTCCGAGCGAGGCACGATAGCAAAAACAGCCGATTTGATCCGGCTTATAAGGAGAAGTTGGTATGTAAAATGAGTTGATTTGACACTCGATTAATCTCCAGGAGGGAAAACAATTTTTTGCTAAAGTTAAACCGATTTCGCCGGTATTACCGAAATTTATTGGTAATCTTTCGGAGGGCAACGGAAATTAGTTTGTTCAATTAATTAAGGATAAAATTAATTTAACACGGCCGACCGCATTTGGCAAGCCCTAGATGCTTTTGGCGATGATTTTATCGATGATGCCGTATTTTTTAGCGTCGTCCGGCGACATAAAGCGGTCGCGGTCGGTGTCTTTTTCCACCGAGGAGGTTTTTTGTCCGGTGTGATTCGCGAGTATCTGGTTCAGCCGGTCTTTCAATTTCAGGATCCGTTCGGCGCCGATCTTGATGTCGGTCGCCTGGCCCTCGATGCCGCCCATAAGTTGATGAATCATTATTTCGCTGTTCGGCAGGGCGAGGCGCTTGCCCTTGGCACCGGCGGCGAGCAGGATGGCCGCCATGCTGGCCGCCATGCCCACGCAAATGGTCGTCACGTCGGCCTTGATGTACTGCATGGTGTCATAGATCGCGAGGCCGGCCGAGACCGAGCCGCCCGGGGAGTTGATGTAGAACTTGATGTCTTTTTCCTTGTTTTCCGCGTCCAGAAACAGGAATTGGGCGATCACGATGTTGGCGACGTGGTCATTGATCGGCTCGCCCAAAAAGATTATCCGGTCCTTGAGCAGGCGCGAATAAATATCGTAAGCGCGTTCGCCGTAAGTCGACTTTTCTATTACTGTGGGAATGAGAGGCATATTTTTTTCATTAATTTTTATCGTTTAACCGTTTTTAAAGTTTATGATTAAAGCAGTCGTTTGTCAACAAATCATCAGTTAAAAGTTCAAAATTAAAAGTTAAAAATTATTGAGTCCCGCTTGGCGGGACGAAATATTCCAACACTTTTAACTTTGCACTTTTAATTTTGAACTTAAACCACCCTCCATCCTCCCTCCGTCTTTTCCAACTTTCCTTCGATGGTGAAGCCCGAGGCCTTGGCGTGGCCGCCGCCGCCGAAGAGCGTGGCGATTGCCGAAACATCGACATCGGAACGAGCCGTGCGGAGATTGCCGCGCAACAAACCCGGCCTTTCTTCCCGCATAAAAAGAATCGCGTTGACGCCGTAAAGATTGGAAAGAAAGCCGGATATGCCATCCATCTCTTCTTTGTTGGCCGCGCTGCCGTTGATGTCTTCGTTGGTGAGCGCGGTGACGGCAATGTTGTATTTTTTGTTGATGACCAGGTTGGCCATCACCTTGCCCCAAAGCCGCATCGCCTCCAAGCTTTTGTTGCGAAGAACATTTTCCATGATTCGCGGCAGATGCGCGCCGAGCGAAAGCATCTCCGAGGCGATTTGCACCGTCAGGTCCGAGGTGGCCGGATAAAGAAAGCTGGCGGTATCGGTGATCAGGCCGGTCAGGATACAATTGGCCATATTTTTGGAAATGGCGATTTTGTTTGCTTTGAAAAAACGATAGACCAGCTCGACCGTCGCCGCCGCGGCGCTGTCGCGGATTTCCAGGTCGGTGTAATCATCGACTTTCGGATGATGGTCGATTTCAATCAAGTATTGTTCCGGCCGCCTTTGTTTGATCAGCTCATCCAGCGTGGTCCGGCTCATCGAGCCGCAATCGAGGATCAGGATCAGATCGAATCGGGAGAAGAGATCCGAATTTAAAATTTGGTCGTCGGAAAGCCGCGGTCCCTCGGCGCTGCTCGGGACAGGCCCTTCGGCGCCGCCCAGGACAGGTTCTTCGGCCAAGTAGCGGATTTTTTCCAAGTGCGGCAGAAAAGCAAAAACGACCGGCGGTTCATTGGCGGTGAAGGCCAGATACTCCTTATCTAGAATTTCCATCAGATCGATCATGGTAGAAACGGCCGACAGGCCGTCGCCGTCCGGATTGAAATGGGTGATGATCAGGATATTTCGCGCCGCCAATATTTTTTGATAAGCCCGATGGAATTTTACTTCGAGTTCCGTATGGGTCATATGAATTGGTTGATATATAAAAATATCACAAACGGGGTCGAGGGGCAAGGGTTGATTTAAATAAAAAAAGCCCCGGCTGTCTGGGGCTTTTCCCTTGATTCAGTACTGATGTTCCTTGGCGGCTTCGAATTCCTTGCGTAAATCCTTTCCTTGGTGTTCGGCCACTCCACGGCGGATCAGTTTTTCCAGCGCCTCGACCCGGATGTCCTGGAGGCGGATCGGATAGCACCTGGTCGGCACTTTGGTGACGATTTCCAGGAGGAGTTTAATGGCCCCCTCCTCATCCTTGAATTTCAGGCAGACGAGCGCGAATTGGAAGGCACCCTCGTACCCGAGCTTGCCCGGCTTGCAGGCCACCTCCTCGAACATCTTGTTGCGAGAGGGCGTCGCCAGTACTTCCTTTTTGCCGCGGATGATGGCGTGGAACAGTTGATAGGCCGACCGGTACTCCTTGTTGTGTGCCAGGCAGAGCGCATAGTTCTCGGCATGCTTGCTCCTGCCGTTCCAGGTGCGGTCCTGGTTGATCGTCGAAGCGATTTTTTTCGCAAGCGTTAATAGTTGTCCTGGCGATTTCGGCCGTTCAAATGCCGGCTCGCCTCCAACGCTCGAACAATATTCCAGGAGCGTCAACTCGCCCAGCGTGTCGACCGCCCGCAGAATCTTGTCGCGACCAATCATGGCATCCTCCTTGCCCCCAGGGGTTGATTGCTGTTTATC
This sequence comes from bacterium, assembly GCA_021786695.1. Classification (GTDB taxonomy): domain Bacteria; phylum Patescibacteriota; class Patescibacteriia; order Patescibacteriales; family GWE2-39-37; genus JAJYMT01. The sequence goes on along the minus strand of JAJYMT010000033.1, from coordinate 15,995 downwards.
AGTTGCGCAATTGTTTAAAGACCTCGTCGATCTGGGCCGCCTTGATCTCGGTATCATCCACTTGCCAATTCAGGCGCGGGATATGGCGCAGGCGGGTTTTTTTTAACAACGCTTTGGCGAATTCACTGGTGTGTTTGCGGAGTTGTTCCAGGGCGGTGCCGGTGAATTTCTCCGGCAGGATGGAAACGAGCACCTTGGCATGGTTCAGATCCTCGGAACAGCTGACTTGAGCCACGGTGATCAGTACATCGGGCAGTTCCAACCGCTCTTTGATCAGGTGGGCGAGTTCGGCGCGCAGAAGTTCATTGATTTGTCCACCCTTCTTTTTGGCAACACCGGTTTTTGGCTTTTTTTTCATCGCGAATGCTTACGAATTAACTGCGAATATCACGAATTCAATTCGGGCAATTCGAGTTGAATTCGTGCCCATTCGCGACTACAGCTTCTTTACGATCTTTTCTTCTTTATAAAAATGAAGCAGGTCATTTTCTTTCAAAAGCGAGCCCTGGTACTTGATGCCGCACTCTTGGCCGCTCTCGACCGAGGCGACATCTTGTTTACCGGCCTGGAGTGACAGCAGTTTGCCGGTTTCGATGATTTGTCCGTCCCGTTCCACTTCGATCAGCGCTTCTTTTTCCAGCCGTCCGCCGGTGGCGACGCCGCCCACAATCTGTTCTTTGCCGGTAGAGCGGAAGATCGCCTTGATCTTCATCACTCCCAGATCGATCCGGCGCAGTTCGGGCGAGACCAGCGTCTGCATCTCGGCCTTGATCTCGTTAATCAGGTCGTAGATCACGCGGTAGAGCTTAATCGTGACGTTTTTTTCGCGCGCCAATTTCTCGGCGAGCGGCACCGCCTTGACCGAGAAGCCCAGGATCTTGGCCCCGGCCGCCTCGGCGCGCAGAATGTCGCCTTCGGTGATGTTACCGAGTCCTTTTAGTATGACATTGGCCTTGACTTCATTCGAATTGATTTTTTCAAGCGACTCTTCGATCGCTTCGGCCGAGCCGAGCACGTCCGCCTTGATGATCAGATTGATTTTTTTGACCGATTCATCATCGGCCGGCGCCGCGATTGCCGTCTCGATTTTGGCCGTGCCGGTTTTCAGGTTGCGCAGATTGATTCTCTCGCCTTTGCCGACCTCCAGGATGTCGCCGACCGAGGGTGCGACTTTCAAACCGATGATTTTTGCCGGCGTGGCCGGCTCGGCCGCTTCGATCGTTTCGCCGCGGTAATTTTTGAGCGCCCGTACCTTGCCGTATGCTTGGTTGTCGAACACCAGCTGATCGCCGATGCGCAAGGTTCCGTTCTGGATCAGCACGGTCGCAACCGGCCCCTCGCCTTTCGAGACGCGCGATTCGATGATGGTGCCGACGGCGCTCGCTTCCGGGTTGGCCCTGATGTTGTCCGTCTCCATCTCGGCGGTCAGTAGGATCATGTCCAAAAGCTCCTCGATGCCGGTACCGGCTTTGGCTGAGATCGGCGCGCAGACGGTTTTGCCGCCCCAGTCCTCGGGGGTGATGCCGAGCTGGGTCGAGAGCTGCTGCTTGGTGTTGTTGATGTCGGCCTCCGGCTTATCAATCTTGTTGATCGCGACGATGAAAGGAATTTTTGCCGCTTCGATGATGCGGAAGGCCTCGACGGTCTGCGGCTTGACGCCGTCATCCGCCGCTACCACCAAAATCGCAATGTCGGCGATGCGGGCGCCGCGGCTGCGCATGGCGGTGAAGGCCTCGTGGCCGGGCGTATCGATAAAGGTGATTTTCTGGTCTTTACGCTCAACCTGGTAGGCGCCGATATGCTGGGTGATGCCGCCGGCTTCGGTATCGATCACGTTGGTGCGGCGGATCGCGTCCAGCAGTTTGGTCTTGCCGTGGTCTACGTGTCCCATTACCACCACTACCGGCGGCCGGCTGACGAGCGCCTCGGCGTTTTCTTTGCCGAGAATGGTGGTGATCTTGTGCGACTGGTCTTGCGATGCGTCCGAGTCGGCATCCGCCTGCTTCATCTCAAAACCCAGGTCCGCACCCACGATCGCCGCGGTCTCGAAGTCGATCTTTTCATTCAACGAAGCGAAAATACCGTTCTTGATCAATTCAGCCAGGATGCGGTTGACCGGCAGCTTGAGCGCCGCGGAAAAATCGCGCACGGTGATGAAGGCGGGGATGACCACCTCAACTTTGCCGCGCGCCTCGATTTCTTTTTTTTCCTCGATCTTTTTTTCCGCCTGGCGCATCGCTTCCAGTCGGCGCGACAAAATCGGCCAGTCGCGCATGATGCGATTGGCGGTGGTGTTGTCCACCTTGATGGCGCGCCGGCCGATGTCGAACCCCAAAAGCGGCAGTTTGTCCAACAGTTCGTTCGGCGTAATCCTTAATTTTCTGGCCAATTCGGATACATTCATCCGGTCCGGTTATTAGAAAAAATTAACACGGAATAAATTCCGTGGGCTAGCATAAATTTACAATAAAACTACACTTAAGTCAATCCGAACGGGCCTGGCCGCCGTAGCCGGCCGGTAATGTTTTTTGAACCGGCGTGATATAATGTTCAATATGACTACCTCCGGTTTTCTTTTAATCGACAAGCCGAGCGGTCCGACTTCGCACGATATCATCGATCAACTGCGGCGCATAACCGGCATCAGAAAGATCGGCCATGCCGGCACGCTCGATCCGTTCGCCTCGGGCTTGCTGATCGCGGCGGTCGGGCGCGAGGCGACCAGGGAAATCGATCGCTTCGTCAAGGCGGATAAAAAATATACCGCCATGATCCGTTTGGGCGAGGAGAGCGATACTTATGACCGCACCGGCCAAGTGAAAAAAATCGAGCCGGCCGTTCCGGTCGATCCTTCAGCGGTCGAAGCGGTTTTGAAAAGATTTGTCGGTGCCCAAGAACAGACACCGCCGATGTATAGCGCCAAGAAAGTCGGCGGCAAGAAATTATACGAACTGGCCAGGCGCGGCCTGGTCGTCGAGAGGAAACCGTCCGCGATTGAAATTTATGATCTGCGATTAATTCACTACGCTTGGCCGGACTTAATCGTTTCCGTTCATTGCTCCTCCGGCACTTACATCCGCGTCTTGGCGCACGACCTGGGGCGCTCGCTCGGCTGCGGCGCCTGCCTCTATGAGCTGGAACGTACGGCCATAAACGGTTATAATATCAACAAGGCGAAAACCGTTGCCGAGATCGCAAATGATTGGCAACAGTTTTTATTTGCCGCTTGATTATGAAAATTTCGGAAAAATTTAATCAGTTGCCGCTGGCCGCGAAGACAACAATCGTTTGGGCCGGTTTTTTTCTGCCCTTCGCCGCGATTAATCTGGCTACCCCCGGCTATTGGGATGACGGTTATTATCACGCCCGGCACGCATATAAAATGGTGGAGACCGGAAATCTCACCTATCTTGATAACTGGATCGCTTTCAATTTTCTGTCTTATGCTCCGGTCGATCCCTGGTGGGGATTCCATCTGATCCAGGCCGCCTTCATCTATCTGTTCGGACTGTTTGCGGGCGTCAAGCTCGCCGCCGCCGCCCTTTCCTCCCTGATTTTCGCCGTCTACTATTGGCTGATTTCGCGCCTGTCGATCCGCAAACCGCTGATCTGGACGATTTTATTTTTTTCCTCGTCGGCCCTGTTCCAATTCCGCCTGCTTTTGGAGCGGCCCTTCATTGTTGCCCTGTCCGTTTTGCCGCTCGGCTGGTGGCTTATCAACCGGCGGAAATATCCCCAGTTGTTTGTCTTATCGCTGGTCTTCGCCCTGCTTTATAATCTGTCGCCGCTGATCATTTTTTTGTCCTTTGTTTATCTCCTGGCCGAATGGTTTGTCGCCAAAAAAATCAATTTGCGGCCGCTGATCACCGCCACCGCGGGCGTGATTGCCGGAGTGGCGCTCCATCCCGAGGGACTGAATTACGTCTTTGTGATGGTCGTGCACATCTGGCAGGTGCTGTATCTGCGATTCAGCGGCGTTTTTTTACCGATCGGCGGCGAGGTGCAGCAACTCGGCTTCCAATATACGGTGAGTTTCAGTTTCATCGCCATTGTCTTGTATATGATTTCCGTCGCTCTGTTTTTCAGCGATTTCAAAAAAAACCGCCGGGATCTGACAGGGGTTTTCTTGTTTTTGTTCAGCTTCGGCTGGTTCGCCTTGATGTTCACCGTGCCGCGTACCGCCGATTTTTGGATGCCTTTCGCCTGGCTATTCATCGCTTATGTCGTTTCGCGTTTTTTCTCCTCGGACGATTTCGGGTTGGCAAAGCAGAGAATGAAGGGCCTGGTAGGAGTGGATGTGTTATCAAAATTGCTGTTGGCGATCGCGGCGGTGTTGGTGCTTAATAATTTATTGCAGGTTTCGGGCGTCAGGTATGACAAGCTCAACGGCCCTGATCGCGACCAGTATTTTGCAGAAGCGACCGATTGGCTCAAAGCCAACACCAAACCCGGTACCTTGATTTTTGCCGACAACTGGTCGTATTTCCCGAAAGTTTATTTTTTCGACCAGCAAAACAAGCAACTGGCCGGCTTCGATCCGACCTTTTTTTATGAATATGACAATGAATTATACTGGTTGTGGTATAACCTGTCGAACAGCGGCCTGTATTGCAACCGACCGACATATTGTACTGATATTAGCGAAAAAGAAAGCATAAAAATGATACCCCATCTGATCAAAGAGCGTTTCGGCACCGATATTATTTTGGCCAGGAACGATCCGAGGTTGCCCTTTACCATCCTGCTCGAAAAAGACCGGAAGCATTATGAGTTAAAATTCATCAACTCCTATTTTCGCATTTATCGGGTGCTTTAAAGGTTGCCGCTTGGGGCTAAAATGTGCTATATTATAGGTATGTTAATAAATAAGTCGGCGTGCATTTTAGGCGCGCCCAAGGGAAGGAGGTGAAAAATGAAAAAGTATTTTAAAAAGTTCGTTTTGGTGGCGATGTTCATGCTCGCGCTCGCTCCGGCTCTGGCCCTGGCCCAGGTTGATCCGTTCGGCAATCGCGTCGGCGAGGTCAACTCGGCGCTCGGACTTGGCAACCAGGATCCGCGCACTACCGCCGCCAGCGTCATCAATGTATTGATGGGATTCTTGGGCATCATTGCCGTAGTAATCATTCTCTTGGGCGGCTTTAAATGGATGACCGCCGGCGGCAGCGAAGACAAGATCGGCGAGGCCAAGAAACTGATGACCGCCGGCGTTGTCGGCCTGGCCATCATCCTGGCGGCCTGGGGCATCACCGTCTTCGTCTTGAACGCCCTGCTTTCAGCGACCGGTGCCAGTACCAGCATTTAGTTCTCTGCAAGTATTTGTAAAATACAATGTGAGCCGCTTCCGCGGTTCGCATTGCCCTCTCTATAAAATAATTGTAGCGAGAGCAATGCGATTTGATTTTACGTATCGGCAATTCGCGCGAAGGGGGGCAAAGGCCTTGGCTGTTTTCTGCCTGGTATCCTTTGCTTTTTTGTTTGCCGCCTCGATCGCGCCGGCGTTAGCCGCCGACGATCCGTCCGCGAACTACGGTCTGGATGCCGCGGCTCAGCCCGCCGGGCTAAAAACCGACGACACCAAAACGCTGCCTGAACGTCTGGGCGGCGTGGTCGGCATCGCCCTTTCTTTCGTCGGAACCATTTTTTTGATCCTGATAATTTACGCCGGCGTGATGTGGATGACCGCCGCGGGCAACGAACAGCAGGTGACCAAGGCCAAAGACATCCTGATCGCCGCGACCATCGGCCTGGTGCTGGTGCTCTCGGCCTACGCGATCACTTTGTTCGTGGGAAATACGCTGACGACATAGGATATATGGCGCTGAAGAAATTTTTTTGTTACTGCTCCTTATTCATCGCGGGTCTTTCTTTCGCGGTTCCGGCTTTTGCCGATTTCGAATCCGATACCGGCTTGGGCGAGACCGGCCTTAAGGCCGGATATTACGGCGGCGGCATCACCGAGAATAATTCTCCGGCCCAAATCGTCGGTTTGGTGATCGGCGTCTTGCTCGGTTTTGTCGGCGTCGTCTTCCTCGGACTGATGATCTACGGCGGCTTCACCTGGATGATGTCGCGCGGCAACCAGAGCGAGGTAGACAAGGCCAAAAAGATGATCGAACAGGCGATCATCGGCCTGATAATCGTGCTGGCGGCTTACGCGATCACTTATTTCGTCGGTCAGGCGCTTGGCAAGACCCCGGCCGTCGGCCCTGATTAAAAAATATGGCTATCAATCATAAAATTAAAAAACGTCTGCTGATAATTTTGGTTATTTTTTATTTCGTGCCATCGGCAGTATTGGCAGCGAAAAATTTACAGGACGCATTCAATCCCAACAGCGGCAACCCGCTGGGCGACGCGTCTTTTAAGGCGGGCTATGAACCGATCGGGGCACAAAACTCCGTCGAAGCAACTATCGGCAAGGTGATCCAGGTGTTTTTGTCCGTGATCGGCATCATTTTTCTGATCTTGATGGTTTTCGCCGGCTACAAATGGATGACGGCGCACGGCGAAGAAAGCAAGGTGACCGAGGCCAAAGACACCATCCGCACCTCGATCATCGGTCTGATCATCGTGATCGGCGCCTACGCTTTGAGCTACTTCATCATCAAGAGTTTGGGCGCCGGCACTCTGCAAGGAATAACGACGTAATATGAAAAAACAATTGCGGAATATAGCACTACTCTGTTCACTCCTGTTTCTATTGATTTTGCCGTATTTTGTCTTCGCGCAGAGCGCCCTAGATCACCTGCAGTCCGTCGGCATCGCCGGCGGCTATGATCCTAAAACCGACGAAACCTCTGCCGCCGGCATCGCCGGATTGGCGGTAAAGGCCTTCTTGAGCTTGCTCGGCGTGATCTTCATCATTCTGATCGTCTTGGCCGGTTACAACTGGATGATCGCCAACGGCGAGGAGCAAAAAATTGAAAAAGCAAAGGATACATTAAAAGCGGCAATTATCGGGTTAGTCATTACGGTCGGCTCTTACGCGATTGCCGATTTTATATTCAAGAAGATGTTGACTTAAGTCATGAAAAAATTTTTTATATTGATAAGTATCATCGCGAGTTGCCTGGTGTTGTTTTCCGGGGTTGTTTCGGCCGGTCCCCTGACTAATGAGGCGGGCAATCCGAAACAATTCGAAGCGTTCAATCAAAAGGCCGGCTTTGACACAACCGCTTCGGTCGGCTCGATCGTTGCCTTGGCAATCAAGGCCTTTCTCGGTTTGCTCGGCATAATATTCATCGTCCTGTTGGTTCTCGCCGGCTACAATTGGATGACCGCCTATGGCGACGAGCAAAAGGTTGATAAAGCCAAAGACACTCTGCGCGCCGCGATCATCGGCCTGGTGATCGTGGTTGCCGCCTACTCGATAACTTATTTCGTTTTCCAGGCCTTGAACGGCGCGACCGGCGGACCGGGTGGTTTTACGGCAAAATAAATAGTTTGAAACATATAGAAAAGCGCTCCTCGGCCGAGAAGCGCTTCTTTTTTTAATCCTCGTAGAAGGCCATCCAGTGATACTTTTTTCCGTTGATGTAGTTTTTTTCTTGCACGCCGACATTGAATGCCTGCGTCGTTCCAACCGGATAGCCCCTTCGATAGGCGCGAGCAACATAATCGCCGGGCACCAGAAATTCTTGATCCTGGAATTCTCCGGGCGACAGCACCCAGACCCGTTTTTCCGGCCCGATCGCTTCGATGGTTATCCGTTCATATCGGCTGAAGTTCTGCACAACGCCTCGATAGCCCATCATTACGCCATTTTTGACTTTGACTTGAACCGGCTGCTCCTTGAGCTTGTCCAACGCGGTCTTATCTTGCTCCATCCGAGCCACTTGCCCTGGACTGGCGCCGAAATACCAGTCGCCCTCCCGCCACTGCTTCACGTTGCCGAACTGCGGCGTGGAGCACCCGATTCCAATAATCGCGAGCATCACAAGCATCACATACCTTTCCATATAGCGATCCCCCTTATTTCGGCCATTTAAGGCCGTTTTTTTGTTGAATGAGCACGACTTGTAGATATTATAGTAAAGCACGAACTATTTGATCAGTCAATACTGCGTCAGGGCCATAAGGATTGACTTTTTGGTGTCGCTGTGCTAAGTTCACCTATCGTGCAAAAAACAAGGATCTTACCGATTATGGTAGGATCTTTTAATTTGGCTAAAATTAAACAGTTTTTTAAGAAAAACAAGGTTTTCGATGAAAATAGCATTGAAAATTTATAGCTAACATTGGCCAAAAATAATCTATACGATGAATTTAAAGAATTTTTTTCACAGCCGAAAACTAAAGACCGCTGAACGAGCCATTATCATAACTTTGGCCTTTGTTCTGTTTTTTGATTTTATTCTTTATCCGTTTCCGATCATGGCCAAGGAATTGACCGTGGGGGAGATGTTCGATTTCGGCCTAAAAGCCATAACCGTAAATTCGCCGGATTATTGCGAGCAAACCCAATCGCTGGGCCTTGATTTGAATAAATCGGCCAATGAGACCACAATTATGATGATAGGAGCGGAGCCGGCCGCGCCGGTCAAATTACCGGAAATCAGGCCGTTAAAAGTAACCGCCCACGGCTATCATCAGCTTACCGCCTACACTTCCGAAGCGGCCCAAACCGACGATGATCCCTGCACTACCGCTAACGGCTTCAATCTCTGCAATCACGGAGTAGAGGATACGGTCGCGGCCAATTTTCTTAAATTCGGCACTAAAGTGAAAATTCCCGAGTTGTTCGGCGATCGGGTTTTTATCGTCCGTGATCGGATGAACCGTCGCCATGCGGACCGGCTTGACGTCTGGATGAAAGATAAAAGCCAGGCGCTTAAATTCGGGATCAAACTGGCTCGGATCGAGGTCATCGATTCAGCCAAATAAAGCATCTTGGAAGTCGAAAATTAAAGAATGGCCCTTTGGGTCGTTTTTTATTTTTCAGGGTTGTTCAGGATCTAAATATTTGATATATTGAATTAGTCGATTGCCGATTATAATTGAGTTATCATACTTTAGTCCACAAAATTGTGGACTAAAGTATATACATCAAATGGCCACATCGCCAAGTGGTAAGCCCGCCCCGCCTCGCGGAGCTCATCGACGCGAGGCGGGGCAACGGTCTGTCCCGCCGCACGGTAAACTCTATATAAGAAAGGCGGGATCCCGGATTTAAAGTTTTTGGAGGCGTTGGCGTCGTCGCCAAGTGGTAAGGCAAGAGTCTGCAAAACTCTTATCGTGGGTTCGATTCCCACCGACGCCTCCAAAAACTTTAACAGCGGGACAAAACTCTTACCGTGGGTTCGATTCCCACTGTGGCCTCAAAATTTTATTGTCGCGGGACAAAATCGTTATGCGTGGGCTCGAATAAAGCCAGAACTAAAAACATCCATTTTAATGGATGTTTTTAGTTCTGGAGAAAACCAATAGTTTGGTTTTCGTCTTTATGAGAGAGCCGGAGCGATGCGTGACGAGCTGTTTCGGCGAGGAGTGCCGCGAGGAGGGGTCGCGACCGAATGAGTAGAAGCGAATGAGAGTTGTGACCAACTCCCCCGCCCGACAACGCCTTCGGCGTAGCCGATGGCGGGCGAGCATCCTGGCCTCAAATAAAAACAAGCCCGATCGGTCTTATTTTTAAGTCCACAAATATGTGGACTTAAAGTTGTGGATAATTATTTTTTAAGTCCACATATTTGTGGACTTAAGTTTAAATTATCAATAACAATAAGCTACAATTTCATTTTATTTTAGCCAATAGAGTGACGAATCGATCCTACTATTGACAACCATTGTCTAAGATAGTTTTTTATGCTATAATTAAAATAAGATAAAAGTCCTTTAAATACAAATAAAAACCAAAATAAAAAAACTCTTCCCAAAAAAGCGTTTGGAAAAAGTTTTTTACTTTTTACTGATCTCCTTTGATTGGCGCAGACACAATCATTCAAACAAAAACCAAAAAAAGGTAGGCGCTGATAATTATTTCGACGTTTACCGCAGAATCGGTAAAAAGTGCTTTGACAAGTCTGATAAAAAGCGAGAGCATTTCCCTGAGCGGCAAGATTTTTAAACCATCAACCGATGGTAAGAAATAAGCTCTTAGGGATGGGGCTCTTCGCGGCCACGCCTACATATTAATATATTCAATACGAGGATGCGGCCCGCGAGGGCCCCTTTTAAATTGAAACAGTTTTTGCTTCAAAAAACCGTTTCATCCCGCCAGCCCTGAGCAGCGCCGAAGGGCCAGCCCTGACCCGTAGTGAGCTGGCCGAGGGGAGCGAAGCGAAGGATCTCATCTTAAAAGCATTCATTCCCTTGCCAAAATCAGATCAGTTGCTATAATATAGTTGCTTTGGAAACCCTTGGTTAGAGGGTTTTTTAAACCCTAAAAATATGACTAGTACAAAAGCAAACATCAGCCCGGAAGCGCTCGAACAGATCAAAGCCGATTTATTGTCCCAAAAAGATAAAATTTCTGGCGAATTGCACAAAGTGGCCGGTGGCGGCGGCAGCGATACCTCGGCCAAGTTTCCCGAATTCGGCGATAAGCCGGACGAAAATGCCCAGGAAATAGAAGGGTATACCACCAACCTGGCAACCAAAGAGATTCTGGAACATAATCTGCGGGATATCGAGAATTCGCTTAAACGGATCGAGGACGGCACCTACGGCATCTGCAAATATTGCGGCAACGAGATCGGAGAAAAACGGCTCCTGGCCCGTCCGGTGGCCAGCGCCTGCATCGATTGCAAGACCAAACTGCAGAATTCATAATGAAATTATGATTAAGGGCGGAATAAAAACAGCAGCGCTTTTTGCGGCGGCTGTTTTTTTTGTCCTGGTTGATCGGCTGCTCAAGGCCTGGGCGCGTGAATCGCGGCCGGTAATCGAAATGTTCGGCGACCTCTTCCGTTTTTCTTTCTCTAAAAATTCCGGCATTGCTTTTTCCTTGCCGCTGAACGAGGTCCTAGCGTCGATTCTGATCGGGGTTGTGATCGCAGGCCTGGTCGGGTATTTTATTTTTTTGTTGCAAAAAACGGCCCCATTCGAGGCCGGTTTTGTCTTGATGGCGATCCTGGGGGCGGGCAGCAATCTGTTTGATCGACTGAAATATGGTTTCGTGATTGATTATTTCGATTTGCGGTTTTACAGTGTTTTTAATCTGGCTGATGCGATGATTATTGTCGGATTATTGGGGCTGTTATTATCCAGGCGTGCACGGGGATTGACAAAAATAGAGTAGGGTGGTACTATACAAAACTTCGTGCCGTATTAATTGATTTCTGCACGGAAAAAATAAAAATATACGTCGAGGAGGTGCGGAATATGGATCCGAAAGTAGTGGTCGCTTTTCTGGCCGCGGAAAATCGGTACCAGGACCTGCGGCCGTCGATGAAGGCGGCTGTCGACAAGGTGATGGCCGCGAACAACCAGAGGATGGTCCATGGCAACGGGCCGCCTCCCGATCTTTCGGAAGAGTGCCACCAGTTCCGGGACCAGCTTTTTCTCCTGGGACTCGAGGGACCGGTCAGGGATATCGATTTGTACCAGGAAGTAATGCGGCCGCTGTTCCTCCTGCTGGTGGAACGGGGTCTGTCCTAATGATTCGAGCTGCTTTCCGGTTTCCTGGAGAGCAGCTTTTCTATTTTAGTGAGTGAATGGGAAATTTGACCCGCCCAAGCCGTGATGTGCTTGCGGTTTCTTATGTTTACGCTGTCCGGCAAGATGATGTTCCGGCGGCTGAACCGGATCCGTTTTGCCTGGAGCACTTCCTGGCCCCGTTCGAGCTGGTCTTCTTGCCACCCTTCCAGCGCCTCCATAGAAACATCCCGGCTGAAGTTGAAACTTACGAAGCGGATCAGGGCGCGGAGTTGGGAGATCAGGGCGTTATGTGAATTTTTTCTTGCGATTTCGGCGTCGGTGAATTTTTGAAGATGTTTTTCATCGCTCTGCCTGTTCTCGCCGTCTTTTGCCGCTTGCCATTCCTCGATACTTTGGACGTATCTTTTGGTCAGATGGCCGGCATCCTCGATCATACTTTTTGCCTGGTCGATCTTTTTTTTCAAAAGCAGCTGCTGCTTGCGGTCATCCCTGAACTGTTCAGCGAGCTTTATGCCGTTCAATTCGTCCACCACCTCCACGATAATTTGGCAAAGATCGTCCGGAGAGCCCATTTCACGGGTTATTCTCTCCCTTTCCTCCTTTTTGTGCTTATCGATCGTCTCTTTGCTCCAGGGAGAAGCGACAACTCCATGAGAGTCGGCGCTCGTGTCATCGTCGCGGAAAAATTTTAGCTGTTCATTCAGGCCTTCGTGATGTCCGTCGATTTTCATAGTGATATTTTTAATAATCTTTGTCGTTCGTTTTTTTGCTCGAAGAAAATTTTAGTAGATTTTCTGGGCCATAATTTTTTCACCCGATCCGCCCATTCGATCAGGACGATCGACTCGGGGTCGGCCAGGTATTCTTGCGCGCCGATCGCCTCAAGGTCGCCGGCCGTTTTGATGCGGTAGGCGTCGATATGGACGAAGTTTTTTATGGTGCCCCTTTTTACGGGGTTCACCCCGTTGAATAATTTCGTCTTCGACGAAATTCCCGCTTTGCGGGATTCAACGGGGTAGACGCGCATCAGCACGAAGGTCGGGCTGGTGATTTTCTGTTTTAGCCCCAAGCCGGCGGCAAGACCCCTAGCGAAGACGGTCTTGCCGGCGCCCAGCTCGCCGATCAAGCCGATCACTTCGCCACCCTTCAAAGTTCTGGCGAATTTTTTGGCGAAATCAAAAGTATCTTTTTCCGAAGCGCTGTCATATTTCATAGCATCATTTTATAGTTTTAATCGATTTTTGGCAAACGATGGCGATTGACAGATAAATCAAAAATGTTAGAATGAGTAATCGCAATAAAATGGCTAACGCTCATTGAAAAAATAGGAATTAACACTACATAGGTGAAAGCCAAAAGGAGGGAATATGAGGGGACTGATTTTGCGTGGGGTGGATTTCGGGCCGGTGTTAGTCGCTTCCGGTACGCTCAACTTTTTCGGCGAGGGTTGGCCGTATCATCGGTATTATAATTTGTTGCCGGGGTTTGATTTTTCCGGTGCCACTTTCGTCGCCAAAACGACCACCCTGGGGCAGCGGGCCGGCAACATGCCGCTCGACCATCATCTTCAGCCGAAGGAATTCCGTCCTAGCTGCATCAAAGTGAATTTTCGGAAACGGGCGGTACTCAATGCCGTGGGGCTCTCCGGTCCGGGGGCGCGAGCGCTGTTTGAAACTGGCAGATGGCAAGCAAGAACAAGGCCGTTTTTTATTTCTTTCATGGCGGTGCGACCTGAAAGGAGCGACCGACTGAAAGAGACCGCGGCCTTCGTCAGCATGTTCAAGGAATTCTTGCCCGGGTTCAAAACCAAAGTCGGTTTGCAGATCAACATCTCCTGTCCCAATACCGACCATGATCCAGCCGAATTGGCGCACGAGGCGGTGGAGTATCTGGAAATCGCTTCGCAACTCGGCGTTCCTTTGGATCTGAAGATCAACGCGCTTACGCCGATCGAGGCGGTGCTGCTGATCGAGCGGAAAAAACTGATGGATTCGCTGACGGTTTCCAATACCATTCCCTGGGGCAAGCAGGTTGACTTTGTTGATGATGATCCTCGTTTCAGGATAAACTGGCAAAGGATTTTCGGTTCCGAAATATCGCCTCTGCACGAGTTGGGCGGCGGCGGGCTTTCCGGCGAGCCGCTCTTGCCGATCGTAGCCGAATGGGTACATGAGGCCCGGGCGATGGGAATTTCTATACCGATTGTCGCCGGTGGCGGAGTGCTCAAGCCGGAGGACGCACGCCATCTCTTTTGTAGCGGCGCCTCAGCGATCGCTATCGGTTCGGTCGCGATCTTGCGGCCGTGGCGAGTTAAATCCATTATCGACTACGCGAATAAATAAGGAACGGAGGCGGAGATGAGCCAGAACGAGATTACCATTAGAAAGCCGTTTGATCCGCACGCGCATTTGCGGAGCGGTCAGATGCTCCGCAAGGTGTTGTCCTACACCTCCTGCATTTTTCCGCGGGCGGTGGTTATGGGCAACCTGGAGAACGATCCGGTCGACAATGCCAAGCGCCTGGTCGCCTACCGCGACGAGATCCTGAAAGCGGATCCTGGTTTCGAGCCGGTCATGAGCGTGATGCTCACCCGGAACACGACCGTGGAGTCGCTCGATGCCTGCTGGAAGGCCGGCGCCAAAGTGCTCAAGTTCATCCCGGGTGGCGTCTCAACCGGCGGGGCAGAGGGCTTGGATTTGCCGGACCTGAAATTTCAGACGCATTTGCTCAAAAAAGCGCGCAACCTCGGGATGATCTTTTCTTGCCACTTCGAGCTGGCCTCGGATGAGAACGGCGCCGCGATCCCCAAGGGGCGACAGGAATATTGGGCGATAGGGTATTTGAAAGAGATAATTCGCGCGGTGCCGGGCCTCAAAATCGTGGTGGAGCATGTTTCTTCGGAAGAAATGATCGAGGCAGTTCTGGAGGCGCCCCTGAATGTTGCCGCCACCTTGACCGCGCACCACGCGATCCTGACCGTCGATGACGTATTGGACAGCCGCGAAAATATCATCAACGGCCTGAATTACTGCAAGCCGGTCGCCAAGGATATTCGGGACAGGCATGCAGTTAGATTGGCCATGACCGGCGGCAACCCGAAGTTCTTTTTCGGCTCGGACAGCGCTCCGCATCCGCTGGATCGGAAGCTTGGGAGCGAGCCGGCCGCCGGCATTTTCACGGCACCGGTCGCCTTGCCCCTGCTTTGCAAGATATTCATCGAGGAGAATGGGATCGGCTGGCTCGAAAATTTCGTCTCCGTCTACGGACCGCAGTTTTACGGCCTGCCGGTAAGCGAAGGAACGCTCACTCTCGGGGAAGAGCCCTGGGAGGTGCCCTTCGACCTCGATGGCGTCCCGATCTTCATGGGAGGGAAGAAATTGCAGTGGAAGGTGATGTAGGCCTTCCGCGTAAATCAACAACAAAGCCCGCTCGAGCGATCGGCGGGCTTTTTCATACGCAAAAACTGTCCGCCTGGGACAGTTTTGTAGTGCGCGCTCTTGGGCTCGAACCGCGGCGCCTGCCCGCCAATCGCTAGCGCTCAAGGCGCTTGCAGGCGGGGAAGCCGCACCCCGTCATTATTCTTATGCGGCGGCTTGGTCGCTCGCGGCTGTTAAGTTTACTCGCGTTAAGATTTTTGTTACCTTACTCACATCGGGGGATCTCACCCCTCAGCGCGAATATTTTTTAAAATTTGTGGTGCGCGCTGAGGGGCTCGAACCCCCGACATTTGCGATGTAAACGCAACGCTCTAACCAACTGAGCTAAGCGCGCTTCTTGTGCAGACGGAGGGACTTGAACCCTCACGGATTGCTCCACACGCACCTCAAGCGTGCGCGTATACCAGTTCCGCCACGTCTGCGAACAAGACAACTGCTATCTTATGCTTTCTTCTCCTTCAATTTCTTTTTATAGCCGCGCTTCAGGAAATAGAGCTTGGCGCGATTGACCTTGGCCTGTTTCTTGATCTCGATCTTTTCCAAGGTGGGCAGGTTCAAAGGAAAGATTTTTTCCACTCCGACGCCGTCGGTCTCTTTGCGCACGGTCAAAGTGCCGTTTGCTCCGCGGCCGCCGCGCTTGGCGATCACCATGCCTTCGAAATACTGCAAGCGCTCCTTCTCCTCGTTCTTGCTATTGAGTTCTTTGATCTTCTGATAGATGCGCACCGTCATGCCCGGCTTGAGATCGGCCGCGATTACGGCGATTGGTTGTTTTTCAGCCATATTTTTATTATTTATTATATTAAAAAATAGAACCGCAGAAGTTCTATTTCCGTAGTAAATTACTTATCAGATATTATAATAAAAGCGATTTTTTGTCAATTTTTTTCAAGCCGGCTCCGCACGAATCGCCAAACCCGATCAAAGACCTCTTCTTTGCTGATGATCAGCAAAGAAGAG
>JAJYMT010000048.1 GCA_021786695.1 bacterium | reverse complement strand
TAGAACGCTGCCCTGTCACGGCAGAGGTCGCGGGTTCGAGTCCCGTCCGCTCCGCATAAAATAAAACTACCCGAGATCTCGGGTAGTTTTATTTTATTGGTGAGCGGAAGCAAGCCGACTGCTCGGCTTGCGCCGGGGCGAGAAAGCCGGAGCGATGTTCCGCCAGCAGGCGGAACCGCGAGGCGGGGTCGCGACCGAGGCGAGCGTCGGCGAGCCGAGAGTTGTGGCCGAGTCCCGCCCGCTCCGCTTAGGAAGTTTTCGTGTTTTGGCGGGTCACGCCTGCCCGCCGACGAGGCGGGGTCGCGACCGAGGCGAGCGTCGGCGAGCCGAGAGTTGTGGCCGAGTCCCGCCCGCCCTTCCGTAGCTTCAGCGAAGGAGGGTCCGCTTCGCCCTGAGAGTTTAGTATCGTGCAAACCAAAAGCCCCGCAAGGTTGTGGGGCTTTTGGTTTATCTTAAATTGTCTGCTAAAATATCATTATAACTATTAATTTTCTTAAGTGGAAAAACCATCTAAAGAAATTTATTCCTCGGATAGGGTTAAGCATAAAGAACCCAGTTATGAAGAGCTGGTAAATTTATATTTGGAACATTGTTACGATAACGATGGCAATATTCTTTCTTTGGATCAATTAAAATTTGACGAAGATTTTGCGATGAAATTAGAAAAATTAACTGGCGACGATACTTTTTGGGCGCCAGATTTCGCGGTCGATAATAAATTTAACAATCAAATATCAAATAAACTTAAAGATAAAAACTTTGATTTTAACAAAAAGATCGCTTTAATTAATCTTTATGTCGACATGATCATTGACTTATCAGATCAAAATATTGGATCAAATAATGGCCTAAAAAAATTTAAACAAATTAGCAATAATAAATCTTTACCTCTGATGATAAAAATATATGCGCAAGAACAATTGGAGAAGGCCCTGATTCATACCGGGGCAATTTTAGATGAACAAAATGAAAGCGTTGGCAAGGGTCGTCCAAGTGACATATTTTCAATGCATGACAAACGATTCAATCGCTTTTCATTTATATTCAACGAGCAAATGTGCGATAAAATAAACGAGGAGCGGTGGGATGATCATTATTATAAAAGCTTAACGCCGATAGAATGGGTTCAAGACGAATTTACCGGCGAGTATCGGATTGAAGGTGATTATATCACCTGCGCGCTCGCACCAGGCATCGTTGGTATTTATAGCCGGGAGGGAAGTTTAATCGGCTGGCAAGATATTTCCGAGTTGAAAGAAGATCTAACTGACAATTCCGGGCTTAATCAAGATGGCTATATTAATATTGATTTCCAGCCCACAGACAACCCCATGATTCATAAATTAAAATCAGCCAGAGAATTCAAAAAGATAACAACGGTAACAACTTCTGATACTTTAGATTTAAAGGACAGGATACCGCTTGCAAATAAATTTGACTTGGTGAATTTTAAACTTCTTTCAGCCCTGCCGATCAGGCAAAAAATCAATCATGAATTTGATATAGATCTCGCCGCTCTTAATTTAAGGACGCAATATCAGTTGCTGGATTATATAAAAAATAAATCCGAGCATGAAATACTCGGCTTAAAAAAATATTTGGGTTTGGGTGATGAAAAATCAACTAGTAGAATAAACCGCTTAAAATCATTTCTTTCCGTGGAATTCGACATGCGAGCAGGCGATAAGCTACTTTCAATCAGCGCTAAACTGCCTCCGGAGCAGGCGGAAAAAATAATAAACATATATACCGCGATTCTTGATACGACCTTTCGTCTGTCATCATCGATCGCCCGCTCGAAGCATTTAAAAAATAGCTCGCTAGATGGCAGAACCAAGGACAACATTAATAATAATTTAAGCGATGCATTGATGCGCCGTGCAACCGACATCTTGACTACGGCTCACCTACTAACCGATGGCAATCATGTAGCGGTAAATAATATTGATGGGAGAAAAATCGAAGTTAAAAATATTTCTGAAGTCATTGAGGCCTTAGAAATTTACAGCGATATCTTAACAAGAATTGAGATACTACTAAATAATGATGCCGGCACAAAATTCAATCTTGATTCAAGGTCAAATGTAGGCGGCGTTACAATATATAACCTTTCCTCCGCCGATAGTACTGCCGGCAAATATAAATATTTTTCAATCAGTTTGCGTGGCGAAGGAACAAATAACCACAACACAGATATTGAATATGACGGCGAGGCGCGAATCAATTTTCTTTTTAATGACCAGCCGATTCCGCTTGAGATAAATCAAGCGGCGCGTTCTCAAGCCATCAGCATCCGCCTTGATCGTGAATGCTTTATAGTTGATGAAAACGACAGAATCGTCAGCCGTGATAACACTATTGCCGATGGACGGCTATCTCTTGATTTAGGTAGCTTGCATGAAAATAGCGGCCAAGAAAATCAAATATTAAGCAGATCAATTTCTATCGGTAATTATTATAACAACTTGGCGCGTAAAAAAAAGCCGGAATTTTATCACAACAAGGAATCCTTCTATCAGGACTTAGGGCAGGCAAATAATTTCAAACAAATTGTAGATTTAATAGAGGATATTATTCTATCAAAATATTCTAGCCGACCGACTAAGGCCGTAAGGGATGCGGCCTGATCGATTATTCAATTATCGTTCTATTTTTTTGCGCCAAGAGCTGCCAAATTAAAAAGTTGAACCAGACTTTGGGCGATCTGCTTGCTTTCAATAATCGTGCCGATCAGCTCATCACCGAAAGAAAGAATGGCAACCTTGCTGCCAAAAATATCGATTTCCACCGGCGCGTCATACATATTCTTATTCACCATAAATCTTTTCATCAGCCAGCTGGCATCTTGAGCCGGATTAGCTAAGACGTCGGTTGGAGTAATAGCGGTAACCGCTATATTTTTTTTGACTCTTTTTTTGATAAACTCATCAACAATCGGCAATATTTTTTCCTTATAGACCGGCTCATAGGCGGAGCGGATCAAAAAGAAATCCTTGCCCTCGTTAATAATTTCGTCATAAATCTGCTTTAGCCCTTCCACGCCCTCGTACATTTTTATACCCGGGCGATTATTGA
Organism: bacterium; assembly: GCA_021786695.1. Classification (GTDB taxonomy): domain Bacteria; phylum Patescibacteriota; class Patescibacteriia; order Patescibacteriales; family GWE2-39-37; genus JAJYMT01. Next base: position 18,438 of record JAJYMT010000048.1, on the reverse strand, counting down.
TAAGGTTATAGCTTGAAATAATGTCAGGCAGGTAGTTATTCAACAATTCCCTGTCTTTTTTTAGTTGCGATTCACGGTTATCCAGAAGCTTTTTTAGGAGAGAGGGATGTCCGGCCGTAAAAAGAGATACCGAGCCCGGCCCCTGTTTTTTCTCGGCAATGCCCAATTTAACCATCTCCTCTATTTCTTTATAGACGATTGCGCGGGAGCGCTTAATTTGCCTGGCAATTTCTGATGCTTTGGCTTCCCTATTTTGGTAAAGATACTCCAAAATCTCTGCCTGGGAGGGGGTTAGGTCAATCTGCAAAAACATGTCTTTTATCATATAAACGACGAAAAATTAATGAGTTTATAACTTAATTATAGCACATATTAATATATTGTCAAATATATATTAGACAATACTTAAATATAAATAATAGCAATATATTACCTATTGTTAAACATTTTTTAGAAATTCTTTATATTTTGACCATAAAAGTATTGACAATATTTAGATTTAATGATATACTGATTTATTAAGATAATAAAAAGAGATACTGTCAAACGCACCTTACACTAAAAAAACAGCCGAACCGAGCTCATAAGCTAAGCGGACTTGTCCGCCGAAGCCGAGCAAAGCAAGGCAAGGGCGGAAGGAGAGAGCCGCAACCCAACAGCACCAAAGGTGCTAGCCAGTTGCCTCCTCCAGAAGCTAACGGTTAGCACCTTTTTAAATAGCAGAAGCACAACCCGAACCAAGTCATCTGCCCCGCAAGGAGAGAGGCGGGCCAGAGCATAAAGGCCGGGTAGACCATCCGCCAGTCGGCGGAGTCATAATCAGTGCACCTCCTTCTACCAAAAAGTAGAAAGAGGAACAGTGATTAAGACAAATCACTAAATTGTTCATTCAAACGTTCTTTTAAAAAACGACTTACCAGACGTCCGGTCTTCATTCTCAAGGAGAGAGTGAGGCGCCCGCTCCTTCCACCCATGCTTGGGCGGGAGCGGGCGGCGGCAAAACGCTACCGATGGAAAATGGGTATTTGTTGAGTCTTCGTCCGATGGGGATCCGAGCGGCCTGGCGACAGCCCAGACGAGCTGTCTGCCGAACCCGCTCACAGCAGGAGAGAGATCGCTCGAGTCGCGGTGATCCGCGGCTCTCGAGCCCTCAAAAGCGTCCACCATCACCCGATTTCAATTTTCCCTCTCCTTCATTCAAGGAGAGGGTAGGGTGAGGTCAAAATAACGACCGGCCCAAACTAGCCACCAAGGGTGGCAAGGAAATCGACTCTAGGCGAGGGTCTAACCAGCTTTCGCCTACAGAAATTTCCTTTAACAAACCAGGTTCTTTAAATCATAACTTACCTCCGCCTTGTGTTTCGTGTCCGATCATTTGATTGGGTGGCCGGACAAGAAACACAAGGTTTGGGGAAACCGAAATCCCCAGAAAGGAGGTGATAAAATGGCCAAGGTCGTCTGGTTTTCACGGCACCCGATGACCGAGTTGCAGAGCCAGGACCTGAAAAAGGTTCTGGCCGAGCGGTTCGGCATCGGTGCCGACCAGACAGAGGTTGTCCAGATCGACCGCACCGTGCAATCGGTGCGCGAGATCGAGGGCGACCTCGCGGACGCGGCGGCGATCGCCATCGTCGCCCCGCTGCCCCTGCAGATCGAGTTTCTGCGGGCGGCCGGGAAGCGTCCGGTCCTGATCTGCCGGAACCATCGGATCCAGGTGGGCGAAGGCCAGGTGCAGTTCGTGCACGCTGGCTGGACCCACCTGCAGAAGGTGGAGGTCGTCAGCGAGGAGCTTTCCTCGCTGACGATCCCGGACGGTTCCCAAGCCGTCCGGCCCCGGTAGGTTGAAGCTCTGGCCATCCGCTGCCTTCGGGGCAGCCGCGCTCACCCGTGCGTGGGAACGGAAACGGGTCCGTGACCCGAGCATGTCGTTAAACTGCTCTCGGTTCTGGGGAGCGAAGCTTGGTCGCTTCATTCCCCTCTCTATTTGAGAATTTATTTTTAAAATAAATTTTCAAAGGGAGGAAGAGATGGAAGATGCGTGCGGGAACTAGATTGAGCCGAAAATCGAGCAGCTGCTTTGCGGATGCGTTGACTATTGGTGGGACGATGTCCTGAATCCCAATGGGTGCGGCGAAAGCTGCGCCTACCAGGAAAGAGATGCCAGGAAGTGTAAGGAGGGGCATCCCTCCTTTGTAATCCCCTGGTTTTAATTCCAACCTCTTTCGGGAAGCGCGTGATATCATCCGCGCTTCCCGCTCTACTTGAGAATTTATCTTGATGAATTCTCAAAAGGAGAGACTGTTCTTTAAAAAATATTCTGGTTTAACTGCCTTTTGATTTTCTTTTATGGAAAATTTGTAGGGCAGTTAAATTCGAATCAAAGGAGAGAGAAATGGAAAAAGAACGGAAACGTTTTGACAGCGGAAATATCGTTATTGATGAATTTATCGGAATTGCCTGGAACGAAACCAGGTGGTTCCGACCGTTTCTTTTCGTTTTTTGCCGGGAGAAGGCGCTTGTAGCCGACCTCCGGCAAACGATTCTTATGGCGGCCACCGAGTGCTGGGCCGCCGGCCTCGACCCGAAAAGGTTCGAGGACCGGAAGGCGGCCTGGGGCATTTGTCAGAAGGCAATCTACCGCTTTCTGACCTCGCAGGGCTTGCGGATCCCCCGCGGCCGGGGAATCTTCGTATCCCGGGAAGTGGCGATCCCGGAGAAGGCGAAGGATATGTCGCAGACAGAAATCGCCACCCTGCTCGAGATTTCCGAGCAGGCCGTCAGGAAATCCCAGAACACTCTCTTCTGGACGAACATCCAGTTGAGTGTGTCCGATAAAGAGTGGCTAGAAATTTCTGGATTTCTCTTCGGGGACGGAAAAAAGATCTCCGAGGAGCTCCGCCAGAAGCTGGAGAAAATCGTCAACCCCTAACCGCCCACGCGGACAAACCGCACGGGCAGAAGGAGGAAGAGAATGAAACATCTGATGATGTCGTCGGCGTGGGAGTTCAGCGCCGACCCGTTCCCTGCATTCCGTTGCGCCCTGATCTTCGGGCGCAATAAGCGCGACCGGGAGTTCCTTCCGGTCGCGGGCGTAACCCCCATCACCACCTACACGGTGGTCGGCGGTTACGGGACGTCCGTCCTCTACGAGGGGACGGACCGAGCGGCCGCCGAGGCGGCCAAAACGGAATACGAGGCCGCCAAGAAGGCGGCCGGGGAGTACGGCCATGCCAGCTTGAATACTGGCTCGTCGATCCTCCCAGAAAACAGCTTCCGGGTCATCAAGACCCGGGAGAAAGGAACCCTCATGGTCGTGTCCGGCGAGGACACGACCAACCGCGCGCTGATGTTCATCGGCTGCGCGGGCGGGTTCCGCGGCGGGGTCAGCCTCGTCGCGGAAGGGACCACAGGACAGGTCCTCAAGACCTGCCACGCCGGCAACAACTGCGAGAGTGCGATCGAGGTGATTGCGCTCTTGGAAGTCGGCCAGTCGGTCGCCTTCCACTCGTCGGGTCGCCGGACCGACGAGGTGCACGTTTTCACCTGGGACGGTACCCAGGTGAACCAGCAGCACTACTCCGCCGCTGAATGGGCGGAACGCACCGCGGTGGCTGCCCCGCCGGAAAACGGCGAGGTGTTGTAAAAAATAAAATGAAAGGAGGTCATCCTATCGATGACCTAGAGATCGTGGAAACCTTCCCAGCCAAACCCGGCGGGGAGTTGCGACAAAGTCCAGTCGCGTAAAAGCGTGGGCCGCCTGTTTGACATCAGACGAAAATAAAAAGTCACGAGATAGGTTACAGGTTGGAGGGGAGCAAGCTTGGTCGCTTCGCTCCCTCTCCTTTTTGAAGCCATAATTTTTATTATGATTTCAAAAAGGAGAGAGATGAATAATAAATTTATGTGACAAACGACCAAAAATCAATCCCCGCCAGTTTTGTAGGGCGTAGAAAAGGAATACACTTTTAAATCTCTCTCCTAAAAGTTTTTCTTTTCCTCTTGCGCCCTACAAAGCTGGCGGGGATTTTATTATTCACAAAAAATCGTGTCGTAACTATATTGCAAATCCGATCCGAACACCTAAAATCGCAATCTGAACAGATACTCAAAAACTTTACAAAAAATAAATTTTCCTCTAAGATTCCAGCCACGTGCTACTCGGATAGCCCATGTTTGCGTAAGTGTCCGGCTTGGGCCGCTGTCAGAACTCTGACGGCGACTGATCATGCTGGCAGGGTCGCGGGCTTTTTCTGGACGTCTGAGGAGTGGCACTGGCTGGAGGAAGCAAAACGCCTCCAGCCGCTCTTTTTATCAAAATATCCGAAAGGAGGATGCGAGCCGATGGAAGCGTACGACGACCCCGACCCCATTCTTCTGGAGGAATATGAAGATTGGATCGTCCGATGCGTCGAGCAAGGATTAGAGCCGCTTGATAATTCTCCGGAAAATGAAGTTGCGCCGCTACACCTATATGGGGATGACGAGCGAGGCGCAGGTCCGGAGATCGGCGAGGTAAATTGCGATTCGCCGGAATATCTGAGGATGCTTGAAGAACTCTGGCAGCTTGAAGAGTCGCAATTCAGACAGGAAGTGCGGCAAAAAGAATTCGGGGCGGTCTATTGGCTCTCCAAAGAGATCGATCGGCCGCCGGAGGAGTTGATCGCGGCGCTTGACCTGGTCCGTTATGACAATGCGGCCGCCTATCGGCGCGTGGCCATTAAAAAAAGATCGGGTGGCGAGCGCCAGATCGATATTCCGGCGCCGCTTCTCAAGAAGGTGCAAAAAAAGATCAACCGGAATATGCTGCGCTGGATCGGCCGGGAAAAAAATTCGTTCGGTTTCGCCGGCGGCAGCATTGTCGAGGCGATCAGACCGCACCTCGCCTCCTCAACCATTCTGATGGTGGACCTGAAGGACGCCTTCCCGACAGTCAAGAGCGACGATATCTTTTATTATTTTCGCTTGGGAAGCGGCGGGATCGCTAGGTGTTACGACGGAATGTCCTGGCGGGCGTCAACCATACTGGCCCGGCTGACCTGCCATCAAGGCAGGTTGCCGCAAGGCCCGCCGACCAGCCCGCGATTGTTCGATGCCATCTGCTATCGGCTCGACCGCAAACTCGCCAAGTTGGCCGCGAACGTGGGCGGTGCCTATACCCGCTACGCCGACAACATCTTTTTCTCCGTGAAAAATCCGCAGTTTCCGCGGCCGGTGAAACAGGCGATCCTTAAAATTATCGAACGCCGCGGCGGACCCTGGTTCGAATGGCACAAACTGCGAGTATGCCGCCTCGGCCATGGGTCAACCCGGCTCCTGGGGCTGAATATCATCGGTAAAGAGCTGCACAACACCAGGAAGTTCAAGCGCCGTCTGCGGCTGGCAATCCATCACGTCCGCTGGCTCCATGAAAACGGCCGCGATTTCGAGCCGGCCTGGGCCATACTCAAGGGAATGTATTCCTTCGCCTTGCCCGCGACCTTGCCGGCCGGCACGGTCAGGGCCTTCGAAGACCTGAAAAAAACAATCGACTCCGGTTCCATCTAGGAACCGGAGTTTTTTTATTCGTGGGAGAATATAAAACACCCGTGCAATAAACCGGGTGCCGGCTGAAAGATTGATTATTTTTTCGCCAACTGTTCCCTAATCTCTTCCAGCTCTTGCTTCACTTCTTTGAGCGTTACGGTCTCTTCAATGATTTCCTTTTCCGTCTTTTCGATAATTTTCTTTTCGTGCTTCAAGCCGCTGATAATCGCTTTTTCGTTGGCGAAATAGGAGATGAAAGTGCCGGTAACCACCAGGATCGCCAGGCCGAGGATGGTCGTCAGAAAGGACGACCAGGAATAATCGGTCAGCAATTTGCTCTGATCGGCCAGTTGCCAGACGCCGCGGAAGAAGAGCACCGCGCCGATGCCGGTAATCAGGGTATAAAGGATCGGCGTGTGGCTCAGGCGTTCTCTGATGCGGTCCTCAAGTTGGTCGAAAAATTTTATAATTCCCATAGATTAATTATATCATACCGCTGGATATTTTTATAATTTGATCCAGATTATCATTTTTTTTCGCGCGATTCGTTTTCTTGCGGCCGCACTTTTGGCAGAGATGCAGGATATAAAATTCGCCGTGTTTTTGATAAATTTCCAGCGGTTCCATCAGCCCGCCGCATTTAGCGGCGCGGTCGCCTGGATTGACGTCCACGTGCCGGCTCCACAAACAATCCGGGCAATGGTTGGTATAACCGTTGCCCTTGACCCGTTGTCCGCAATGTCCGCAGACGAAGTCCTCGATCTGGCGCCGGAATTTTTTGGTTAACATATAATAGACTTGTTCCTTAATAAGATTCCTACTGCAACTTGAAATTTCGGCTGCAAATTATAAAAAATTTCCTCCGCTTATACTCTGTATAAACATCGTCATTTTTTATAATTTTCGCTCGAAATTTCCTCGTTTCGTTACGAAATCTTATTAAGGGACAAGTCTAGTATAGAATAAAACAGATTGTAAAATTTTTCAATAAAAACAACTGAAGTGATCCTTCGCTTCGCTCAGGATGACAGGAAGAAGAAAATCAGGATGATAAGGAGAAGAAACAAAAAGCGTCCTTCGACGAGCTCAGGACGCTTTTTGCGATTTTAGATCACCTCCCCCTAATTGAGCAAATCATATTTTTGCTCTTAAGGAATAAATAATTCTTATGCTTTAACAATCGGAAAATTCAGAGTAATCTGCGTGCCGACGTTTTCGATCGAGTCGACGGCGATCGAGCCCTTCATCAACTCAACGATCTGCTTGGTTATCCAGAGACCGAGGCCGGTGCCGGCGATGGTTTTGGTCTGGTCGTTTTGCACGCGGTAGAATTTCTGGAACAGCCGTTCGCGATCTTTTGCCGACATGCCGATACCCGTATCCTTGACGCGGATTTCAAGCGTCTTGCCCGAATCCTTTTCTTCGGTCACCACCTCGACGCCGCCATGGAGCGTATATTTGATCGCGTTTCCGATCAGATTGATCAGTACCTGTTTGAAACGCTCGGAATCGATCGCGACCAGTGGCAGGGCGGCCAGGTGCGGCTTATATTCCAGGGACAGTTTTTTTTCATCCGCCTGGACCTTGAGTTCCGCCACGATTGCTTTGATTATCTGGCCCGCTTCGGTCGGTTTCGGCTCGATTTTCATCCGCCCCTGTTCGATGCGGCTTACGTTCAACAGGTCATCAACCAGAACAGCTAGGCGATCGGCCGCCGATTGCACGATTTTCAGACCGTCGCGCGCCTTGTCAGAGACCGGGCCGAGCGTACCTTCGAGCATCATCGAGACATAGCCGCGGATACCGGTGACCGGGGTGCGGAGTTCGTGCGAAGCCATGGAGATGAATTCGTCTTTCATCTCATCCACCTCCTGCAACTTGCGGTAAAGCGTGGCATACTCGAACAGGCGCGCGTTGTTGGCCAGAAGCAAAATAATCACTAAAATTGTCAGCGTCAAAATATAATACGACTTGAGCAGGATGCTTTGGGTCAGATCGTCCATCATCTTGAGCGAGACCTTCATCGACAGCAACGCCTGCTTGTTCCCTTGGCTGTTTTTTAGCGGCATGGTGACAACCCAGAACCTCTCAACTTGCTTGGCGAAGGTAATTTCTTGCTTGATGGTGGTCTTGGCTTGCGAGGTGGTCAGGAAGGCGACCGGCTGGTTCTGGTGCCAGGCGATCAGATACTGCATGCCCTGGGTCACCTTACCGATCGCGGTTTTGTCCAAGCTGGCCTCTACTTTAAAATTTTCGCCATCGCGCTCCAAGACATCGAGCGAGGCGATCTCGTCGTTGAATCTGGCGATCTGTTCGACCCTTTTCTGCATCTCTTCCGGCCGGTCAAGCACCTCGAGCGAGCCGGCGTTGATCACCTGCCCCAGTGAAATAACCTTATTGTAAAGCCCTTGGTCGATGTTGGTCTTGAACGAATCGATAAAGACGATGGTGTTGATGATAATCGCCGCGGGAATCAGGATCATCAACGCCAGCGAATAGATCAGCTGATAATTCTTGCCGACGAATTTTAGATTTTCTTTGATGCTCACAAATTTATTTTACCGGTTAATTTATGGTGTAGCGGTCTTTGGTCTTCTGAAACAAGAGGTAGCCGCCGAGGCCGAGAAGCACCAGGAGCAAGCCGCCGGCGATGTACCAGCCGGTCAACTCTCTGGTTCGGTCGGGAACGTTGAAGTCCGCGCCCAGGAATTCATTCTGGCTTACGGCCTTGGCTTCTTTGATGAAGAAGGAAAAGGGCGCCGACTTGGCTTTGATTTTTCCTTCCTCGTCGTTGATCACCACATAGGCCTCGTGTTTGCCGTTGGTCAAACTTTTGTCGAGGTCATAGGTCCAGTTGCCGTTGTCGTCGGTCGCCACCGTGACGACGATCGGCATAATCGAATAGATATAAACGGTCGCTATTTCGTTCGGCAGGGCGCGGCCCTGCAGTTTGATGCCGGATTTTTCCTTGCCCTGGGCCGTGGAGCCGGCAACCGTCTTGTTGACGATTTTCTTTACGGTCAAGATGTCGGAGCGGGTGGTGCCGGTGATTTTCGGCTGCTCCAGCTTGGCTTTATTTACAATCGCTTTTTCGATCGGCTGCAGCAGCCGGTCGTAATCGCCGGCGCCGAGCGGGTTGTGTCCGCTCTTTACTTCCACGCCGTCGGAAAAGCCGTCATGGTCGCTGTCGGCATTGAACGGATCGGTGCCGAGCCGTTTTTCCATCTCGTCCGGCAGGCCGTCGGCATCGGAATCGAGCAAGACGGAGCCGGCGGTGAGCACTTTCGATCTGGCGGCCTCGGCGGACGATTCAAGCACCATCAAGTTCAGATTATTTTCAGACGCATTGAGCGGCAGGAGCTGTTCAATCGTCTTTGCGTCGTTCCGATCCAGGGAACTGTCGACCCGGGGCAGAGTCGCCGTATCTTCCCTGATGACGATTTCCGAAGCATTGCCGTTTTCCGGACGTTTTATCTCAAGGTATCTGCCGGCCAGATTTTTTATTTCCCGGTTGGCCTGGTCGATGGTGTTCTGATCGACGAAGTCCGAAAGAATCACTTGGCTCATCAGTTTCAGGCAGGCCGCATCGCTTAACTGGCCGCAGGCGGTCGGGCGGCCGTAGCGGTTCTGCATATAGGCGCGGCATTCGGCTTTGGTGGCGACGCCCGCCTGTTTGCAATCGAAGGTTGAGTATTCGGTTCGCATAAACAGTTCGCAGGCGCGCGGATCGCTTAGGCCGGCGTTCTGGCATTCTTGAGGGAGGGCGCTTGGCGTTCCGGCCTGGCCGTAGTTGAAAGTTTTGGTCGTCGACAAAAAGTTGCCGCATTTCAACGGATCGGTGATGCCGTTCGCCAAGCAGCGTTCATCGATCGGCTGCGGCCGGGCGTCCAACAGTTCGTTCAATTTGACTTCCGGCAGGGGCGGCTGGTCGGGCGTTTCCGGAACGGACGGAGCCGCAGGAATCTGCGTCGGTGCGGCCGGCGGTTGGTATGGAACGGGTTCGCTCGGCGGCTTGACGGTGGTGGTGGTCGGGACCTGGTTACCGCCGGTCGGCTGCGGCTGATTGGCAATCTTAACCGTGATCTTGTTGCCGCTGATCAGATTATTTTTGTCGTCCCAGCCGCTGACCGATAAGTCATAATAACCGTCGGCAACGGTTTTAGTATCCCAGCCGAGCTGCCAGCGATAGCCGGAAGAGTCAAGCAGGGCAAAACCCAAACTTATCGGCGCGCCGTCTTTAGTTCTCGCAATCTCGACTTTCCCGATCGGTCCGTAACTTTGGGCGATTATCTTAATGTAACCGGCGACGGTCGCTCCGCCCGCCGGCTGGTAAAATCCGACCGTCGCCGGTTGCTTGACGATGGTGGTGGTGGCGATCGGCTGGGTAGTGGTCGGAGTTTTTGCCGCCAGATCGATTTGCACCGCCGGCTTGCTTACCAGAATCGAGACGGTCGGAGCGGAATAGTACAGGCCGGACCTGGCCGCCACCGCATTCAATGAATAAGTACCATTAATTACGCTAGTGATGTCCCATTTGAAACCGTATCGGTAAACACCCGACTGGGAGGTTGGTTCTGGCGCGCCGATAAAATAATTGGTATTGCCGGCGACATAAAAACGGACCTCATCGGCCGGAAAGTTCGTCTCGGCCATAATGCTCGAGCTGGCATAGAGAACCGACGGCGGCTGGAAGAAATTGATAACGTAATCGGGGGAGGGGGTCGGTGTTGTCGTCTGGGCGGCGGAGGAGGTCGATGCGGAACCGATGGCGATATATGATGTCTCGTTCGATACCGACGAATAGACCGGCGACGCGCCGCTGATATTCAGGAACGCCTGGACCTTATATTTATAGGTTCCGGCAGGCAAAGAGAAGTCGGTCTTGGTCGTGACGTTGCTTCCGACATTTCCAATATCGGTCCAGACCGGACCGCGATAAATTTTGAATCCGCTTTCATTGTCTGAATTATCGGTCCAATTCAAGGTGACGGATGAGCCGTTCACGGTATAGGTCAGATTCGACGGGGCAATCACCGCGGGTGACGAACTTGAACCGGCGGAAGAAGAAACCAGCAGGTTATTTGAAATACTCGCCGTAGGCGAGCAACCGACGCCGGAACAAGCATATACCCGATAGGCATAATTCGAACCGGCCATCACCGTGGCGTCGGTATAGTAATTGACCGGGGTGTTGGTGGTCAGCGCGACATAGGCGGCGCCGTTGACGCTTCGTTGGACCGCGTAGTGGGTAGCGCCGGCAGAATTAGTCCAATTTAAATTTATGGACGAGCCGGATTGGGCCGCCTGTAAATTGGCCGGAGGGTTTGGCGCGGGGGCGGTTGGCACGTTTAGAAACACCTCATTGCTCGGACCGGATTGATTGCCGGCCGCGTCCAGGGCGATGATTTTGTAAGTGTAGGACGAACCGGCGGCAACGGCGCCGTCCGTGTAAGAGACGCCGGCTGATTGCGCGATCTGGCTCCATACCCCGCCGGCGTTGCGATAAATCAGGTAATGATCGACGGCCACATTATCAATCGATGCTTGCCAATTCAAAGTGACATAATTGTAAGCAAGGGCGGTCGCGGCCAGACCGGTCGGCACAGACGGTGCGATTGCGTCGCCAGGACTTGAAGCGACCGCGATCGTCGCCGTGATAAACGGCGCTTCGCCGGCGCGGGAGGCCTGCGCCCTTACTTGGTAGGTGCCGGCAGGAAAGGCGCTTGCCTGCCAAGTGAAGCTGTAATTGAACGAAGCGGAGTCGTGCGTTACGGTCGGATAATAAAGCGACTGCGGTCCGGTAACGATAAAGTCGACGGAGGCGTCCGCAAAATTGGTGACGACCGAAATGATCAAGTCGCCGCTGGTCACCGAAGGCGGGTAGGGGTTGAATTGGATGGTCAGGGCGCTCTGCGCGGACGCGAAACCGGCGGGAGCCAACAAAAAAACCGCCTGCAGAAACAGCACGGCAGCCGCAATTGTCTTGTTGGCAAGTCGGACAACTTGTCGTTTTTTCATATTTTTTGTTTTCTCACCGTTTATTGAAAATTTTGTCCAATAAACGATTATTTTTTGTTTTTATGCTTTAATTATAGCATACTTTAGGCAAAAAATCAAGAGCAAAAAACGCTAAGGTTTGCATAAATAAAATTTGTCTGTTATGCTGATTTAACGTATAAATTCACTTATAATAAGAAAATTTTGTTATGCCGCTGTCAATAGGAATTGTCGGATTGCCGAATGTCGGAAAATCAACATTATTCAATGCGTTGACAAAAAAGGGGGCCGAGGCCTCGAATTATCCTTTCTGCACTATCGATCCTAACGTCGGGATGGTTAAGGTTCCTGACAATCGACTTGAAACATTAGCAAAAATTTCAAAATCAGCCAAAATTATTCCGACGATAATCGAATTCGTCGATATCGCCGGCCTGGTTAAAGACGCCCACAAGGGCGAGGGACTGGGGAATAAATTTTTAGCTAATATTAGAGAATGTAACGCAATTTGTGAAGTAGTGCGGAGTTTTTCAAACGAAAATATTATCCATGTGAACGGACAGATCAACCCGGAGAGCGACCGCGAAACCATCAATCTGGAATTGATCTTTGCCGATTTGGCCACGGTCGAAAAGCGCCTGGACCGCGTCGGCCGGGATGCCAAATCGGGCGACAAGGAATTGATTCGCGAACGAGCGATGCTTGAGCGACTGCGCGACCATCTGTCGGCCGGAAAGCCGGCGCGCACCTTCGAGACAGCAGAGGACGAAGAGCCGGCAGTTAAGTCGCTCGGCTTGCTGACCGCCAAGCCGATCATTTACGTGCTTAATACCAACAAGCCGGACGAACCGGACCTGTCCAATGTCGATGGCGAGGTTCTGCGGCTGAACGTCAAATTGGAAGAGGAGGTGGCGAATCTGCCGGAACAAGAGCAGGCGGAGTACATCCGCGAGCTTGGGCTAACGGAAAGCGGTTTGGATAAATTGATCAGGGCCTCATATGACAAATTGAACCTGCTCACTTTTTTGACTACCGGGCCGACTGAAACGCGCGCCTGGACGGTCGAGCGCGGAGCACTGGCGCCGCAGGCCGCCGGCGTGATCCACACCGATTTCGAGAGGGGTTTCATCCGTGCCGAAGTGGTGAGTTATGAGAAATTTGTCGAGGCCGGCAGCGAAGCGCGCGCCCGCGAACTCGGATTCTTGCGCACCGAGGGCAAGGAGTATGTGATGCAAGACGGCGACGTCTGCCATTTTTTGTTCAATAAATAAAAACGCTCCCGCATTATACGGAGGAGAGTCCGGGGACGGCTCGGATAAATTTTTATTTTTCCAGAATAACGATCTCGCGCCAGACCCTTTGATCCGGCCGGCCGTAGATAATCGTTTGGCGATTTTGGCCGCCGGAAAGGGTTGAAAATTTTTGCGGCAACGGCGGGATCAACTTGAAATTACCGATTATTTTTTGTGAAAGCGTAATCCGGCCCTGGGCGGCGGCGAACACCGGCCAGACCATCACCGCCCGCCCGCCGGTTTTTAAAATTTTGTAAAACTCAAGCAAGCTCTCGCCGTACAATCTTTCCAATTGCTTTACCGTGGCGCGCGTGTCAATTTTTCCGCGCTGGGGTCCGAGGTACGGCTCGGTAATGACGGCGTCGATTGAATCAGAATCAAATTTTTTTGAAATTTGCGCCGCCTCGGCAATCAGTAATTTTAAATTTGAAATTTTAAATTTAAAATTTGCGGCCGTCCACTCCAGATTTTTTTTACTGTCCGCGATCGCTTTCTCCGATATGTCTGATCCGATCAGATTTTCATAGCCCATCAAGGCCGCTTCGGTTATTACGGTGCCGGAGCCGCAGAACGGATCGAGCAACAATCCGTTTCTCGGTGCGCGGGCCAGATTGATCATTATTTGCGCCAGTTTGGGCGGCAGCATGCCGGAGCGGTCGTCGCGCGCCGGACGGCCGTAGTCGCGCGCCGATAAGTCCTTGAACGGCTGGACGGCCGTCGTTTTTCCGACCAGTATCTTGTTTCCCGCCCGGATCAGGACGAATTCAGCGCCGCCTTTGGTGAGGTTGTTCTGCTCGACCACCACGCTCGACAGGTTCGGCTCGCGGCTCACCACCCAGCGCGCGCTATTGCCGGCGGCCGAAAGAATTTTTTTGTACTCCATCGCCAGCGGCTTGAGGTTGAATTTGCCGGCGCCGTAATAAGAAAAGCCGAATTTTATCTTTCCCTCTTTCTTAATATCGGTTTTTTGTATTTTTGCGAGCAGGTCGGCGGTACTTAAAGACGCTTCGGCAACTACTTCGCCGATCTTTATGGTTCCTCCGAGCCGCCTGATGTCGGCGGATGGATCGATCGTCCGTCCGCTTTCCAGGACCGCCGCCTGGTCAGCGAATATCGCGAAACCGGCCTGGCCGTAAACGGCAGTAAGTTCAGCCAGGGACAGGGCCGGGTTACTTCCTAAAATAAAAAAATATTTCATAACATAACCTTATCATTTATGTCCGGCTCTTGCAATTTGCGGCAGAGCATGATAACATCCAGTTACAATTAATTTATACCTTTCCCAGGCCGCTTAGCGGCCACTCATCCCGAATTAATTTTTCGGGAAAAGGTATCCAGGGTAGGCCCCGGCCGCGTCTTTGGATGCCCGGGGATTTTTTAATCTAAACCACATGTCAAAAGTGAAAAAGTCAGGTAATTCGCACTACGAGCTTCTGTACATCATTTCCAACGAGTACAGCGAGGATGAAATCAAGCCGATCGCCGAAAAAGTCAGGACTCTGGTCAAAGAGAACCAGGGGGAGATCACCAAGGACGAGGAGTGGGGCAAGAAGCGCCTGGCTTACCACATCAAGAAATACCAATTCGGCTATTATAATTTACTCGAATTTGATTTACCGGCCTTGGGTTTGGCGAAGATTGAACGGGCGCTCCGGCTGTCGAATGAGGTTTTGCGCCATCAGATCGTGCGTAAAGATAAGCGCAAGCCGCCCAAGGTGAGGATCATGAAAGAGGCAAAACCGGAAGTGAAGCCGATCAAGGCCGAATTGCCGGCCAAAGAACGCAAGACCGACCTCAAAGACCTGGATGAAAAATTGGACAAGATTCTGGAAACCAGCGACCTGTTATAATTAATCTGCCGGACTCATCCGGCGTAAATTAAACATATGAATTTGAACAAAGCCATGATTATCGGTAATCTGACCCGCGACCCGGAGGTCAGAAATACGACCGGCGGGCAATCGGTCGCTTCCTTTTCCGTCGCCACCAACCAGGTCTGGACCGATCAGTCGGGCCAGAAGCAGGAGCGGGTGGAATATCACAACATCGTCGCCTGGCGCCGGCTGGCGGAGATTTGCGGCCAGTATCTGCGCAAGGGTTCCAAAATTTATATCGAGGGACGGTTGCAGACGCGCGACTGGACCGGACAGGATGGAGTGAAGCGCTATCGGACCGAGATCGTGGCTGAGAATATGATCATGCTCGACCGCGCCGGCGGGTCCGGGCCGAGATCTTCATCCGGCTTCAGCGAACAGCCGCCGATGCCGTCAGAAGAACCGGTGATCCAGGTGGGCGATCAGCCGGCAGATGAGGAAGAAATTAAAGTAGAAAATATACCGTTCTAACAAGCGGCAACAAAAAATATGGAAAACGCAATCAAGAAAGAGAAGCAGTGCTATTTTTGCGTCAACAACGTTGACGAGATCGATTATAAAGACACGCAGACCCTGCGCAAGTTCATCGGTTCTTATATGAAGATTCTGCCGAAGAAGCGCACCGGCACCTGCTCCAAGCATCAGCGCAAACTGGCGACCGCGGTCAAGCGCGCGCGCGTCATGGCCTTGATGCCGTTTATTTACAGATAAAGCCGCCATAACGGCAGGGTTAATTAAAAAGACGCTATCAATTTTCCCTGCGAGAAAATTGCGCTCGCGCTCGGTCTCGCTCTCCGCCTTTTAGGCGGAACCGTGCCCGCTCAACCTGCGCGACGCTTTTTAATTAACCCCGCCGTTATTAGTTAAATTTAAATGAAATTATGTTAAGCATAAGCGAAATTAAATTAGGTAAATTGATCCAGGTTGCGGGCGAACCGTACGCGGTGATCAAGGCGGACCATCACAAGATGGGGCGCGGTGGTGCGGTGTTGAAGGTGAAGTTAAGGAACTTGATCAGCGGCAATGTGCTGGAAAAGACCTTCCAGGGCAACGAAAAAGCGGAGGAGGCGGCAGTTGAAAAAAAGAAGGTGAATTTCATGTACCAGGACGAAAAGAACGCCCACTTCATGGACAACGAGAGTTTTGAACAATTTTCTTTGCCGACCGAGCAGTTGGGAGAAAAGAAAAAATTCATGAAAGACGGGATCGATATCGACGCCCTGTATTTCGAGGGCCGGCCGGTCGCGATCGATCTGCCGATCAAGCTCGAACTCAAAGTAGTGAGCGCCCCGCCGGGCGTCAAAGGCAATTCCGCCGGCAACGTCACCAAGGTGGTGACGCTTGAGACCGGCGCCGAGGTGAACGCGCCGATGTTTATTAATGAAGGCGATCTAATCAGGATAAACACCGATACCGGCGAATATGTAGAAAGAGCGTAATTATTTTCAACGTAAAAAATAGCCCCGCCCTTTTCCAAAGAAGGGCGGGGCTATTTTTTATCGTCAGAGTATTTTTATTCGGCCGCTTCTTTGCTTTTCACCTCGGCCACGACTTTTTTGCGGATTTGCGCCATTAGTTTTTTGTCGGCGCGCAGGAAGCGCTTGGCGTTTTCGCGGCCCACCCCCAGCTTGATCTCCTCGAAAGCGTAAGAGTTGCCGAGTTTTTTGACTACGCCGTATTCGGTCGCGATATCCAGGAGGTCGCCCGAGACCGAGATGCCTTCATTATACATAATGTCGAATTCACAGGTGCGGAAGGGGGCGGCCACTTTATTTTTGACCACCTTCACCTTTACGCGATTGCCGATGATGCGGTCGCCCTGTTTGATCTGGGCGGCTTTGCGCACCTCGATCCGCACCGAGGAATAGAATTTCAAGGCGGTGCCGCCGGTGGTGGTCTCCGGGTTGCCGAAGAAGACGCCGATCTTCATCCTGATCTGGTTGATGAAGATCACCGTGGTGTGGCTTTTGGAAATGATGCCGGTCAATTTGCGCAGCGCCTGGCTCATCAGGCGCGCCTGCAGCCCCATATGCGAATCGCCCATATCGCCTTCGATCTCTTTCTGCGGCACCAGCGCTGCCACCGAGTCGATCACCACCACATCGATCGCGTTGGAACGTACCAGCGTCTCGACGATTTCCAGCGCCTGTTCGCCGGTGTCCGGTTGGGAGATGATCAGGTCTTTCACATTGACGCCGATCTTGGTGGCATAGTCGGGATCAAGCGCGTGTTCGGCATCGACAAAGGCGCAGATGCCGCCCAGTTTTTGCGCCTCGGCCACGATATGCTGGGCCAGGGTGGTTTTGCCGCTCGCCTCCGGGCCGAAAATCTCGATGATCCGTCCGCGCGGCACGCCGCCGACCCCGAGCGCGATATCGAGCGACAGACAGCCGGAAGGCACTACCTCCACCTGCGCGGCGCGCGTTTCGCCGAATTTCATGATCGAGCCGTCGCCGAACTTGGTCTTGATTTGGTCCATGGCCGCGGCCACGATCTTGTTTTTTTCCTCGGCCGTTCCGCCGGTTTTGACTTCTTTTTCTTCAGACATAAGATTATAATGATTATTTTATTATCTTGATTCGCTTCTAACCGCCCGGAGATATCGGCAAATAAAAAAGGGCGATTACCCCTTTTTGCATCTTAGCATTTATCTGTTTTTTTGGCTATCCCCGCACCAGTACCTGTCTGGTCAGCTGCGATTCCCGCCCGAATTTTTTTTGGGCGGTCACGATGATCATATTGATGCCGGTCTTCAGGTTGACGGTCGCTAAAAAATTTCCAGCCGAGTCGCTCAATATTTTTTCGCCGTTGATCACGATCTCGGTCTCCGGTTCGGTTTTGCCGATGATCTGGAGCGAACGTTCGACAGTGATGAAGTTTTCGGTCGGGTTGATCAATTCCAGTTTCGGCGCCGCCACGATCCGTTCCAGGCGGTAGGTCAGGTAAAGAAAACAGACCAGCACCAAGAGCGTCAAGCCGAGATTTTTAAACAGCCGTGGCAATCCGAGCATCTCTTTCGATCCTACGACCTGTTTGGAGAACAACTCTTTTTTGGCCGCCGCCTTTTTTTCGGCCGTGCTGGCCTCGAACATCTCCAGTAGCGCTTTGGTATCCAGGCCAAGATATGAACCGTATTCGCGCAAGAAATTTTTGCCGTAGATACCGTCCGGAAGATTTTGGAACTGGCCGCCCTCGAGCGCGGATAGATATTTTTCACCGATACCCAGGTCGGCGGCGATTTTGGCGATTTTCAGACCGCGCGTCTTCCGCGCCGACCGGAGAACTTCGGCTATCGAGTCGGCCTCGCTGATTATTTTATTTTTGGTGAAGGTAAACATTTTAACTACATCTCAAAGTTTTGCTTACTTTGGTCCGGGGTTACTGCGGGGGGGGCATTCCAGTTGCCAGATCTGATCGAGGAATCGATGAATTCCCCGTTTTCTTTTATCAATCCAGCTTGCCGCAAGACGAACTGGATGATGGTATAGCTGGCAAATACAATCACCAGGCCGATTACCGCTCCGGTCAGAATATTTTTTCCTTTTTCCACGTTCTGGGCGCTGCCGCCGGAAAGCATAAAAACGAAGCCGCCATAGACGAAAGCCAGCAGGGCGAGCGAACCGGTCAGCCCCAGGATGATTTTGGAAATGTTTACGGCGATGCGGATGAAATCATTAAGGTCGCATTTTTGATCCGCCGCTGGCCGCGAACTGTCAGCGCATTTGAACGTTTTATCGATCAGGCCAGATCGG
>JAJYMT010000024.1 GCA_021786695.1 bacterium | reverse complement strand
CAACGCCGGGATTCAAGTACGCCAGCAATTCTTCCGACTGTCCGATTTCTCTGGCTACGGTCTTAAGTGTTTTCTTTTGTTTGAAAATGCGTTTCAGTAATTTTTTCTTCGGACGGTTTTCCTCCTTCTCTTGTCTCACCAAATACGGGCGAAATTTCAAGCCATTTTTTTTATCCTTCACAAAGCCGGTTTCTATCAAGTGGTAAATGGCTTTGAACTTCGGCGGATAATTCAAATTTTCGATATAACCTTTTACTTTTTTATTGAACCGATATTCTTTTTCTCTTTCGGATAACGGGATGCGTAACTTTTGCCCTTCTTTTATGTCTGCGTGAGGTGCCAGCCCGTTGAATTCGGCAATCTCATCAACCGTTACTTTGACTCCCTGATAATTTATCTTCATGGCGATTCGACGCAAACTATCGTTTTTTCTGGCTGTATATTCCAGACCGTGATTTAATTTATCGATTGTGTTATTTATATCCTGCTCGATGAATTCAAGAAAGCCGGGGTAGGTCGGCTTGACGCAGTTCTTTTTTGCAAGCGCGATATAATCCCAGGCGAAATGGCCGTTATAGCAGGAGATGGTCATATCCCAGTCGCCGATCAATTTATAATCGTGCATCAGGACCCTGGCGCAGGCCTCGGCTGCTTTCAGTGGATCTTTCCGTTCATCCAGGCCGCCGCCTATCCGTAGCCGCGCAACCTTGCCACGGGCGGTCCGTTCCATAAATTGATAATGGCCGACTGCTCCGGCTGGAGACGGTTTTCTGATGTCAAAATGCGATTCGGCGATCGCCAGGTAAGCGTATTTCTTCGGCACTCCCTCGTCTTCAAATATTTTCTCGATATGAGGCAGCCAGGCGCCCATCTCTTTATAACCGGAAATCAAGCTGTCGCGCAACCGATGATCATATTTATATCTGTGGATCCAATAGGCCTCTACTCGATCCGGAGTATCGGCATTCAATTCCACTTTTTTCCCGTGATCCCACTTTACGATTTCTCTAAAGGCGATAGCGTCTTCTAGCGACGGTTCATGCATTACGGCTGATTCGTGCATGGTCGCGAGCGCCGGTTGTTCGTGCCTGGCTTCCGGAGGGGCGGTTTCGGTAATTGGTTCGGGGTTCGGTTGTTGCGAATTATTCCTCTCTGCCGCATCGTTCCTTTCGTCCTCCATGCCTTTGCGCACGCCCAAACCGAAAGCCATTGCCAATACGCCGGCGCCGATAACCTTCAAGGCGCCCCTGCGGCCCTCGTCAAAGTCCTTTTCTTTTTCCGGCTTTTTCTTTTTGACCGGGTCGGACAATACGAAATACTCTGGCGACTTCATAAAAAATAATCTTAAAATTGATTTTATTCTACCCGATTTAGCTTATTTTGGCAACAAAACGGCTTGAATTATCTTATAGTTCTGCTATGATTAAAGCAACAAATTTCATTAAGGGGGCTAAGCATGGCGGAGATAATAAATTTTCTTTCTGCCAGGCCGAAGAAAAAGAACGAAAGCCGGTCGCCGGGACTTACCGATCTTTTACAACAGGCGGTCGATCTTTCAAGGGAAGCCAAAACGATCCAGGATACTGTCAGCGCGATGAATCTGAAAGAACTGAAGCGATTGTTCGAAACGCGACTGCAGGCGGCCGTGCTCGAACGCCGCATGCTGACCGAACAGGCGTTTCTCTGCGGCCTGTACATCTCCAATCTGCTCTTGATGTTGTCGGTCAAGGTGCCGACCAGCTGGTACGCCACCGATTATCTGATAGAGGGGTTCGAAAAGAGTTCGCCCAGTGCGATGCAGCAGGGCGGGGACATCTGCTTCGCCATCTGCGCGATTTTTCCTGAACGCGGCAATTGGCGGCAGATGAATCCTGCTTTTTATCGCGAAGCGGGGGTAAGTCTTTACTACCATTACTACACTCTGTCCGGGCGGGAAATCGGCTACCATATGAGCAGCAATTTCTCCGCCATGGCAGAAATCACCAAGGAGTGCGTACGCTCGCTGTAACACAAAACCGCTCTGACTCGCCGATCGGCGGACGTCAGAGCGGTTTTTAAAATTCACTTCAGTTTGCTTGCCGCGGCCTTGTCCAGAATCACGATTAAATTCCGATGTTGCCGTAGAAAAGAGGCCGGGATTTTCGCGGAAATCTTGCCGCTGAGCGCTTGCTTCACGATAGCGGCCTTTTCTTTTCCGTGGGCGAGCAGGATTATTTTCTTCGCTTGCATAATGGTACCGATGCCCATGGTCAGCGCCCGCCTCGGCACCTTTGCCGCGCTGCCGAAATATTTTGCGTTCGCCCGACGCGTGCTCTCCGATAATTTTACCGTTCTGGTCTTGGAATTTATTTTCGACCCCGGCTCATTGAAGCCGATATGCCCGTCTTTGCCGATGCCCAGGATCAACAGATCGATTCCGCCTACCTTTCTTAGCTGCGCCTCGAATCGGGCACACTCTTTTTTAACATTACTGGCGCGGCCGTCCAGGATGTGTTCGTTTTCCGGCTTCAGATCGACTTTGCTGAACAGATTCTTCCGCATATAACTGTGGTATCCTCGCGGATCGGTCTGATTCAGGCCGACATACTCGTCCAGATTGAAGGTGCTCACATACCTAAAGCTGATTTTTTTCGTCTGATAAGCCGCTACCAGGTCATGATAGAGTTCGATCGGCGTGTGGCCGGTGGGAAGGCCGAGAACTGTCCGCGGTTTGCGTCTGATCTGCCTGATGACGGCCTCGGCGGCCAGCCGCGACAACTCCCGATAATTTTTCGCGATGATGATTTCCATAGTTACATTTTATCATAAACTAAACAAAAAATCATTGAAAAATAAATTTCCTTCCGCTATAATGACTTTAGCTATGAAAGCACCGCAATTCAAGCGAGGCGAGCGTGCGCTGGTCATCGTTGCCCATCCGGACGATGAGACGATCTGGATGGGCGGTTTTATTTTAGCCCGCCCGGAACTCGACTGGACAATCTTGTCGCTCTGCCGCGCCTCGGACCGCGATCGCGCGCCCAAATTCCGCCGCGTCTGCAAGGCACTCGGCGCTCGCGCGATAATTACCGACCTGGACGACGAAGGGCGGATCAGCGAGAAGCAGGCGCTGCCGCAAATCCGCTCATTATTGTCAAAGCATTTGGGTAAAAAAAACTTCAACCATGTTTTCACCCACGGTGCCAATGGCGAATACGGCCACCCGCGGCATAAGTCAGTCCATTCGGTCGTCTATCAAATAGTAAAAAGGGGAGAATTAAAAACAAAAAATCTATATTTTTTCAACTACAAAAAAATCAGTAAATACAAGCTGGCTCCAAAAGCGGATTCAAATTTAAAAATAAAACTTCCGGCAAAAATTTTTTCAAAAAAGAAAGTGTTAATGACCGACATTTACGGTTTCGCGCCTGATGGTATTGATACAGGATTCTGTACCAATCCTGAAGCGCTTAAATTCTTAAATCATAAATCTTAAATCTTAAATCTGCCATATGCGTATCGCCGTATTATACGCCCATCCGGTCGAACCGGACGGCCTATCGATCCAGGGGAACCTTTTATACAAAGGGCTTAAGGAAATCGGAGTCGACGTTCTGCCCTGCCATCATGCGCCCAGCTTCCAGAAGCAGTGGCTGATGTCGGCCTTCAAGCCGGACGTGGCCATCGGCATCGGCTGCTGGACCTACGCGCCGGACATCATTTTCTCGGTCGAGCGCGCCGGCATCATCCCCGTGCCCTGGTTCGTCGCCAACGGCTGGGTCGCCAACTACCACAAAGAATTATCCGAACTGCCGCTGGCCTTCGTGACGAGCGAATGGGTGAAACAAACCTATAAGCGCGACGGCGTGGATGTAAAAAATTATCACTCGCTGCCGATCGGCTTCGACCCGAAAGAGATCTTTCCGGTCGCCAAGACCGATCCGAAGATAAAGAAGAGATC
>JAJYMT010000042.1 GCA_021786695.1 bacterium | reverse complement strand
CCGCCCCGGCCGAGTTTTCGCGCAAGGGTTGGTCGCCCAAAAGCAGGTTGATTTTTTCCGCCAGCGCCCGGTGGTCGTCAACCTCGATCAGAAAACCGTTTTCGGAGTTGATAAATTCCGGCAGGGCGCGCGCCCGGACGCCGATCACCGGCAGACCGCACGCCATGGCGTTCATCATGCTCAAACACTGCGTCTCGGCGGTGCTGGTAACGGAAAAAACGTCTGACGCCCGATAGAGCTCGACCAGTTCGCGAGCCGGCAAAAAACCGAAAAATCTGATATTATTTTTTAGATTCAACTCGGCCGCCAGAGCTTCCAGTTTGCCGCGGCCGTCACCCAGTCCGGCGATCACAAACACGACCAACGGATTCCGCTCTTTCACCAAAGCTATGGCCCGCAAAATCACTTCAAGCCGCTTTTCTTCCGCCAGCCGGCCGGCGTAAAAAATTACCTGGTCGCCAAGACCTAATTTCTTTTTAAGGACCGCCTTTTGTTCCGGGCCGGCAGGAGAAAAACTTTCCAGTTCAATCGGATTTGAAAGCGCCCGGCAAACGCCGGTAAAACCGCCCGCTTTCATCTCGTCCAAAATCGGCTGCGAGGGCGCGGTGACGAAATCGCACTTGCCGTAATACCAATTGACGTATCGTTCGACCAATTTTTCGACCCGGGGCGATCTTACGGGCGAGTACTTCACGAATTCGGCCATCGGCGTATGGCTGGTGCCGACCAGCGGAACCTTCAGGCGGCGGGCGGCAACAAGCGCCTCGAGGCCGACGCCGAAAAACAGCTGAGTATGGATCAAGTCCGGTTTGAATCCTTTGAGCCAGAGCCAGCGCAAGCCCGTCGGCAAGACCAGCCGCGATTGCCCGGTCGGCCCCGGATAGGGCAAGGAAGCGAACCGCCTCACCCGCACGCGCTCCCCCAACGCCGGTTCTCCGGGCGGCCGGTTAACCAACCGGTAATTTTTTCGGCTATACCGCGGCGCGCAAAACAGCACCTCATGGCCTCTTTTGGCAAGACACCGGGCGAGCGAGATGATCGAGTCGGCGATGCCGCTCAATTCGGGATAAAAATTATCGGAAAAAATCGCGATTTTCATAAACCGTTGCCGTTGTCGGCGAAGTGGGCACTGACCCTCTTGATCAGCCAGTTGATCGTAAAAAACACGATTATGGCGCCGACCACGATGATCGCACCAAGGTTGTAAATCTTGCCGAAATTATATACGTGGCCGAAGTAATAGCCGAACAGCACGAACATCGCCGACCGCGGCAGAATGATGAAAAAACAGGCAGTGAGAAATTTGCGGAAACGGATCCGCAAAGCGCCCATCGCCATCAAACCGACCACCGGCAGGGCCGGAGTAAATTTGAGAAAGATCAGGGTCTTGATCAGATGCTCTTTGGCTAATAGTTCGATTTTTTCAAGACGCGCTTTCGACACTCCGACCCGATGGCCGAATCTTTCAATCACCGTGGCACGGCCGACAAAACCGATCAGATAATAAATCGCGTCCGCGACCAGATCGCCGAAAATCGACAACGCGAAAACCACGTAAGGATCAAAATAGCCGAGCGCCGAGGCGAAGCCGGCGGCGGTGGTGACTACCGGACCTTCGATCACCATGGCAAAAAACATCAGGATGTACCCGTGCGCGATCAGCCATTGGAATGAAAACAGAATAGGAGGCACAAACAAAAATACTTAGTATGAAGCGCGATAAAAATCAACCAGCACGATCAAGATGGCGATTACGATCGGCCCGAACAGGAAGCCCAGCACGCCAAAGACCTTTAATCCGCCGACCACTCCGAACAGCGCCAAGAGCGGGTGCATCTGCGTGCGGGCGCTGATGAACTTCGGCCGGATGATATTATCGATCGACAGATGCACCACCACGTACCAGACGATCAGGATGATCGCCGCCGTCAATGATTTGAAGAACAGCAGATAAAAAATCGCCGGCACGATCACGATGCCGGTGCCGACCATCGGTATGAACGCCGAGACGATAGTGGCAATACCCCAGAAAAGCGGCTGAGGCAATCCGGCCAGAATGAAGCCGATGACCGCGGCGACGCCCTGGAGCAGCGCGATCAGCAGGTTCCCCTTGGCGACGCCATTGACCGCGGCGGCCACCTTGCCGATCAGCAGATCTTCTTGAGCCGCGGAAAAATGGAATAAACCGTCAAAGTAATCCTTCAGCTTGCCGTAATCCTTGAGCAGATAAAAAATCGAGAAAAACAGCAGGAAAAAAAAGAAAAAGAATTGGGTGATGTTCGACAGGATGCCGGCAACGTCAAGTCCGAAGGTGCGGGACCAACTGCCGATCCTTTCCGAAGCAACCTCGGCCAAACCGACCGCGATCTTCTGCCACGACGCCGGCAAGTTGGTGGTCAGCAGTTTTTCATTAATGGCGAGGCCGCCGGCAGAATAATGGCCGTAAAAATTGATCGATTCAACCACCACCGCCTGGCTTAAATAATAAATCGGCACCACTACGATTATCATTATCACTACCACCGTAATCAAGGCGCTTAAACCCTCGTGCTTCAATTCCCTGACCAAGAATTTTTGAAGCGGTAAAAAAAGCAGAGTCAAAATCCCGGCCAAGGCCAGAACCGAAAAATACTGCCACAGCATCAGCCCGGCCAAAACGATGAAAATCGTCGAAACCGCGAAAAAAAGGATATTCTTGACTAATTTTGGCATGTTTTTTTCCATAAAGTAATTATAACATAAAATAAATAAACTCTATACATAAAAAAACCGCCGTAAATACCCGGCTGCTCGTCTTATCTATGTCAATTTACCGGAAAACGGAGGCCGGCGGTCTGGCCCAGGACGTCGGTGCCAAAGCCGTCGTTCGCCATCACCGACGACCCGCGCATAATCTTCAGTTCGACCTCCCCGGGATCCAGCACTCTGAAAAACAAGGCCGCGACCTCTGAACGCTTGCTTATTCCGGGCGAAGGATTGAAGGCGGTGGCGGTAATGCGCCCGGGCGAATCGACTCCGGTCATAAAAATCGAAAAAGGCGAAGAATCATAATCGATCGCCAACAGTTTCAGGGTCGAGGTTGAATAAGAGATGTAAGAATTGACCAGATTCACCGGCGCGCCGAACGGCTCTACCGACAGTATTATTTTGATGATCTTTCCGACCGTGCTTGAAGCGAGGGGGGCGGCCGTCTCAAGTAGGAGCGCGGCGGTCTGGCTGGCGATCGCGGCCGGCGCCGGAATGTCTTCTAGATTTATTCTCTGTCCGCTCGCCGACAGGTTCGTTTCATTGACCGCGAAACTAAGGCCGCCCGATTCGTGCGCCGTCAGTTGCGCCGAAGCGGCGGGCAGCTGCGCGGGAGCGAAAAAAGCGGTTAAAATTATCAGGGTCAGGGCGGCCGATTTTTTTATTTTTCCCATATAAATAAATTCAGAACTCGCACACGGCGAATTTTCCTCCTTTATTTAATTGGCCCGGCGCGGTGGGGTCGAAAGCCGGCGATCAAAGATTATTTCTTTTTCCTGGCCGCATCCATCCGCTGTTTAATTTTTTTATTCTCCTCTTCGACCGTTCCGTCGCTCAATTGTCGCTGCATGCTGATTCTCATGGTGTAGAAATCATCCAGCGTCTGTTCGAGCTCCTGATTTTTTTTCTCCAATTCCGCGGTTTTCTCTTTGACTTTTTGTTCGAGTTCGCCCGCCGTAATGGTACTGGAACTGATTTCCGCCATCAGCTTGCCGAAGGCCTTTTTCAAATCGGCCACCTCGGAGATGATCGAATAAAACTCTAATTTTTTATTCTTGGGATCGTTGAACAATCTGGTAATTCTTTTTAACGGCACCGAGACCAGGATGGAAATGAACAGGAAAAAAACGGTGCAAAGGACCAGTATGAAGATGAATGCGGCGTTCAGTTCTTTTTTGCGTATTTCCTGCATCATCTCAATTTTATCCAAATTGATCTGCGCCTGATTCACGATATTGTTCGAAGCTAGGTCGATTTTCGTCTGCACGCTATCGAGCACCTGCAAATTAAGCGCGATGCGGGAATTCAGTTCCTGTCTTTTTCCATTGCTATCCGCATTGATCCGGAGCAGATTATTGTCGGAAATGATGTTGTCGGCGGCTTCCCTGCCGATGTCCAGGTTGGATAAGATCAGTTCCAAATTGTATTGAGACAGGGAGTCGATTCCGGTTTTTCCCGCCTCCGCCCCGCCCTTTGCCGAATCGACCCAGCTTGAATGCTTGTAG
>JAJYMT010000002.1:22428-23279 GCA_021786695.1 bacterium | reverse complement strand
GGTGTTCGGCGAGGTGACGACCGGCGCCACCTCCGATCTGCGCCGCGCCACCCAGCTTGCCCGGCGGCTGATCACCGACTTCGGTATGTCGGAAAACCTCGGCCCCCGCACTTTCGGCGAAAAGGAAGAGATGATCTTCCTGGGGCGCGAGATCCACGAACAGCGGGACTATAGCGAAAAAGTAGCCGAGCAGATCGACAAAGAAATTTCCACCTTCATCGACAAGGCGGTGCATCTGGCTAAGGGTATCGTCAAGTCAAGGCAGGCGGAAGTCGAGAAAGTGGTCGCGGAACTCTTGGAGAAGGAAACGATCGAGAAAGAGGATTTCGAGCGGCTGGTGGGTCCGAAACAGACCGCGGATGCCGCAGTCCAATCTTAAATTTGTCGGTCGGTTATCCGATCAAGTAAGGTTTAAATCAGTAAATTTTCAACTTTCAATATTCAGTTTTCAACAAACGATTGTTTGAAAATTGACAATTGAGCGTTGAAAATTTTTTTGTTTCAAAATGGTATTTGTGTTATAATATCAACAGTCATATATTTAGATTTTTTAATAACTCAAGGAGAAAAATATGTCTTTATATCGATCAATTTTCAAGGAAGCGCTGAAAGTCAGCTGGAAGAACAAGTATCTCTGGTTTTTCGGACTGTTCGCCGCGCTTCTGGGCAACGGCGGCGACTATGAAATTATCAGCCGCTTCCTCTCGAGCGACCAGCCCGGATCCGCCTGGGCGGTTTTAACTCAATCGCGATTTTTGTCCGCGAGCACCATGAGCGCAATCGGCGATTTTATGACCGAGGACCCGCTGTCTTTTATGCTGACGATGTTCGTGGCCCTGTTTGTGATTGTG
>JAJYMT010000002.1:0-22418 GCA_021786695.1 bacterium | reverse complement strand
ATCGTCGGTTTTCTGATCTGGCTGTCTAATGTTTCGCAGGCGGCGCTGGTGAATAATTCGGCGGCGCTGTCAGCCGGAAAGAAAACCGATTTCAAGGACGGCGTCGAGATCGGCGGTAAAAATTTTTGGCCGGTTTTCGGCCTGAACGTCCTAAATAAGGCGCTGATCTCGGTGATTTTTATGCTGATCGGTCTGCCGCTTCTGGTCTCGGCCGCTTACGGCAGTATCGCCTACAACCTGCTCTATCTGCTGGTGTTCATCATTTTCGTTCCGGTGGCGATCATCGCCTCTTTCATCATCAAATACGCCATCGGCTACAAGGTGATAAAGAACAAGGAGCTGCTGGAATCGCTCGAGAAGGGCTGGCAGCTTTTTCGGGAGAACTGGCTCATAAGCGTTGAGATGGCCTTCATCCTGTTTTTCATCAATTTTTGTTACGGTTTGGCGGTGCTCTTGTTCATGCTGGTGCTGGCGGTGCCGTTTTTGTTCCTGGCTTTGATTTTCTATTACCTTACTTCTTTGGTCGGTTTTTGGCTGATCGCCACTTTCGCCCTGGTGCTGTTTTTCCTTCTGATCGTGGTGGCCGGGTCGTATCTGGCGGTCTTCCAGATCTATTCCTGGACCGGCCTGTTCATAGAATTGACCGGCCGCGGCGCGACCGCCAAGGTGGTGCGGCTGGTTAAGGGCTGGGGAGTGAATTGAAAATTAAAGTATTGGATACTCAGGCAGCGGATATTTACTAAAAAAGACGCGGTCAATTTTTCCAGCGAAAAAATTGCCGCTCGCACTCGGCCTCGCTCTCCCTGACGGGAACCGTGCCCGCTCGGCCTGCGTGACGCTTTTTTAGCAAATATCCGCTGCCTGATTTAATGATAGAAATATTATGCCGGACAACCTCCAATCGATCGAGGATCTGATCAGCTCTTCGCAAGGGAATTTGGGCGATGACGGTTCCGCGCAATCGCAGTTCGCGGCCAAACAGAAGCAGATCGCCAAAAAACAGCTGGAAAAAAGCACCAGCCAGGCCGCCGCAGACGCGGGGCTGGGCTACATCAATCTGGTCGGTTTTCCCATCAGCCCCGAGGCCCTGGGCCTGGTGAGCGAGGAGGAATCAAGAAAGATCAAAGCGGTCTGTTTTTATTTTGACGGTACCGATCTGCGGCTGGCCACTATTGAGCCGGATTCAGCTGAAGCGAAAGAGAAGCTCAAGGAACTCGCCAAAGAGAATTTTGCCAAGGGGGAACTCTATCTGGTTTCGCCCGACAGCTTTGAGTTCGCGATGAAGCTCTACGGCAAACTGCCGAAAGCGCGGGAGGTGGTGCGCGGGGTGAAGATTGCGGAAGAGGAGCTGGAAAAATACAGCGACCAGTTTTCCGGGTTCAAGGACTTGGAAAAGCAGGTGGCTTCGGCGCAGGTGAGCGAAGTGGTGACGATCATGCTCGCGGCGGCGGTGAAGACGGGCGCCTCCGACATCCATATCGAAGCGGAAGAGAAGGGCATCAAGGTCCGCTACCGCATCGACGGCGTACTGCACGACGTGCTGGACTTGGATCGGGAATCCTGGCACAAGATCATTTCACGGATGAAACTCCTGGCGCAGGTGAAAATTAACATTACCGACAAGCCGCAGGACGGACGTTTTTCGATCTTTCTGAAAAGCGACCGGGTGGACATCCGCGCCTCTTTTCTGCCGACCGCTTACGGCGAGAGCGTGGTGATGCGCCTGCTGCATTCCAAGTCGGTCGGATTAAGTTTCGAACAACTGGGTATCAGGGCCGGCGCCTTCGCCAAACTAAAGCGCGAGGTCGAACGTCCGAACGGCATGATCATCACCACCGGTCCGACCGGTTCCGGCAAAACCACCACCCTGTACGCGATTTTGAAAAAATTGAATAAGGAGGATACGAAAATCATCACCGTCGAGGATCCGATCGAGTATCAGCTCGAGGGCGTGAACCAGTCGCAGGTGAGCGAAAAATACACCTTCGCTCATGGCCTCCGTTCGATCGTGAGGCAGGATCCGGACGTGATCATGGTCGGCGAAGTGCGCGACCTGGAAACGGCGGAGATCGCCATCCAGGCGGCGCTGACCGGACACCTGGTGCTCTCGACCATCCATACCAACGATGCCGCCGGCACGGTGCCGCGCCTCTTGTCTATGGGCGCCAAGCCGTTTCTGATCGCGCCGGCGATCAACGCCATGATCGGCCAGCGCCTGGTGCGCAAAATTTGCGAACACTGCAAGGCCGAAGCCGAACCGGCGCCGGAACAGCTAGAACGGGCGAAAAAAATCCTGGAGGAATTGCCGCCGGAAGAGCGCGCCGGCCTGGATCCGGACAAACTTAAATTCTATAGGGCAGTCGGCTGCGAACAATGCCAGCAGATCGGCTACAAGGGCCGGATCGGCATCTACGAGATAATGACCATGAACAAAGACCTGGAAAAACTGATTCTTTCCGGCAACGTGAGCGAATACGATATGCGGGACAACGCCGTCAAGAACGGCATGGTGACGATGGTGCAGGACGGCGTGATCAAGGCGGCCGAGGGCGTGACCACCCTGGAAGAGGTATTCAGGGTGGCGGAGTAATCAATTACGAATTAACAATTACGAATTTTAATAAAGCAGCTAAATAAATACATGGTGAACAAAAAATTTTTCTTGGACCTCAAAAAGGACTACACGTTTTTCAATCGCAACCGCCGGGAGATTATCGGCTGGTCTTCGGACGCGCTTCATAAATCTAAAATCGCGATTTTCTCGATCCATCGCGGACAAGTGGAGGAGGCGGCGAGAATCCTTGAAGAGGTCGAGAAGAATTTCATCAAGCTCGAGCCGGTTTTCAAAAAAAGCGCGGCTTTGCGCTCGGAAGGCAGCTACAAGGCGGCACTGGAAGAATACGTGGAAGCCAAGATGCTTTATAAGTTGGTGGTGGATAAGAAGATCTCTCCGATCAAAGAGGTGAAGGTGGATTTCGACAGCTACCTCGGAGGGCTGTGCGACACCACCGGCGAACTGGTCCGCCTGGCGATCCGCGAGGCGACCGACGGTCGGGTCAAAGAGGTGGAAAAGATCCGCGACCTGATCACCGAGATCATGGGCGAATTGATCGAGTTTAACCTCACTTCATATCTGCGGACCAAATACGACCAGGCCAAAACCAATCTGAAAAAAATCGAGCAGATGGTTTACGAGATCAAGTTAAGGAGATGAACAAAAATTATTTTCAGGCGATCGCCACTTTGGTCGGCACCATCATCGGCGTCGGTCTTTTTTCTGTGCCGTTCGTGGTGGCTAAAGCCGGGATTTTATCCCTGCTTTTGCTTCTGCCGGCGCTCGCCTTCGTTCAGCACCTGTTTCATCGTTTTTATGCCGAGATTATCATGGCGAGCGGGGAAAAACACCGCCTGCCGGGCTATGTGGAGAAATATTTCGGAGAGAACGCCCGCAACCTGGTTCTGGCGGTGACGCTGGTCGCGAGCTACGGCAGTTTGCTTGCCTATACGATCGTCGGCGGGATTTTTTTGAACCAGCTCGCCGAGCCGTATTTCGGCGACAACCTGTTCATCTGCACCACGATCCTGTTCGCGGCGCAGGCGCTGATCGTACTGTTCGGTTTGAAATTGATCGCCAAAGTCGAGACGCTTTTGACCGTGCTGCTTCTTCTCACTCTGGTGGTGATTTTCGGCAAGAGCATGGATTATTTCGACCTCGGAAATTTTACGCCGGTCAATTGGGCCCTATTTTTGTTGCCGTATGGACCGATCTTTTTTTCGGTCGGCGGCGACGCGGCCATTCCCGAGGTCTGCCGCCTGCTAGCCGGAGACGCCAAAAAAATAAAGTCCGCCATCAAATGGGGGACGGTCATTCCGGCGATTTTCACCTTCCTGTTCGTGGCCGCGGTGGTCGGCGTGACCGGAGCGCGCACCACCCCGGACACCCTGCTCGGGCTGGCCGCGGTCTTTCCCCAAAAAATCATCGATATCGCGGTGGCGCTGGGACTGCTGGCGATTATCACCTCCTTCATCACGGTCGCGCAAGCCACCAAGGAAATTTTTTATTGGGATCTGAAAGTGAACAAGAAAACTTCCTGGCTGCTTGCGCTTCTGCCCGCTTATCTGTTCTATCTTTTTGGCATCCAGAATCTGACCAAGGTGGTGAGTTTCACCGGTTCAGTCACCGGCGGCCTGATCGGCATAATTTTAATCTGGCTGTTTTTCAAAGTGAAAAACGGCACCAAGGACGGCATTCAGATCGAGACCCGGCTCACCAAGAATATGGCCGTATTCCTTTCTTTCGTTTTCGCGCTGGCTTTTATCTTTTCTTTGATCGAAATATTGTGATTGCCATCATCTCCGACCTTCATGACAATCTGGCCAATCTTGACAAGTGCCTCACCTGGTGCGAGCGGGCGGCCGTGTCGGCCCTGCTCTGTTGCGGCGATGTGACCAACGAGGAAACGATCGGCCATCTTGCCGGTCGGTTCAAAAAAGACATTTATCTGGTCCGCGGCAATGTCTGTAATTATGACGAAAAAATATTGGCAAAATACGCTCATATCCATTACCTCGGCAGAGAAGGAGGGGCGATCGAGCTGGAGGGTAGGCGGATCGCGATTTGCCACGAGCCGTTCCTGCTCGACGAATTAATAAGAAGGACGGCGCCGGCGATCGTTTTTTACGGCCACACCCACAAACCCTGGATTGAGAAACGGAATGAGGTGATGGTAGTCAATCCCGGCACCCTGGGCGGCTTGTTCCAAAAAGCGACCTTTGCGATTTATGACGCGGCTGCCAGCGAGCCGGAGTTAAAAATTTTGGAGGAACTATGATTGAAAACAGGATCAAAACCGCGGCCGTACGGGCCGCCAAAGATGCCGGCGCCAAACTGCTCGAGGAATTTTCGCAGTTTGACCGGCGGCAGATAAAATTAAAATCTCATTACGAGATTTTGACCAAGGCGGATCTGCTGTCGGAGCGGGCGATCATCCTGGAGATCAGCAAGAATTTTCCCGACCACGACATCTTGTCCGAGGAGAGCGGCCCGCTCCGCCAGAGCTATAGCGAGGCGAGAGACGAGGGTATCAAATCGGAATATCTCTGGATCGTCGATCCGTTGGACGGTACTACTAACTTCTCGATCCATAATCCGCTCTGGTCGGTCTCGATCGCGGTGGCGCGCCAGGGAGAAATAATTTTCGGCTTGGTGTTCGTGCCGTTTCTGGACGAACTCTATCTGGCGGAGAAAGGGAAAGGCGCGACCCTGAACGGTAAAAAAATCCGCGTCTCCGACATCCGCGGCGAGCGGGCCTTCCATACCTTTTGCCACGGCGTGGCCGCCAAAGATATCCGACTGGCGCTCAAGTATTATCAGAATCAGAAATTGTCGCAATTCGATTGCCGCCAGCTGGGCAGCGCCGCCATTGAGCTAGGGATGGTGGCGGCCGGCCGCAGCGAATCAATCCTGATTCCCGGCGCCCGTTCCTGGGACGTGGCGGCCGGTGCGCTTCTGGCCGAAGAAGCCGGCGGGCGGGTGACGGATTTTTCCGGCATCAAGTGGCGCGTCGGTTCGAGCGATCTCTTGGCCACCAACGGCCTGGTGCATGACGACATCCTGAAATTAGTATCAAAAATTTAGACCCTGCCGCTATTGCATTTTTCGCCGTTCGCGCTAGAATGCAAATGCCGATAATTATTCAATTAAATATATGGAAAACAACAGCAGTGCATCGGTAAGGTCGTGGCAGGGCGCCTTGATTCTGGGATTATCCATAATCATCGCCGCCGGCGTCTTTTCTCTGGCTTTTTATTCGGCGCGCCAGACCGGCGACACGCTTACCGTCACCGGTTCGACCAAGCAGAAGATCACCTCCGACTCGGTCAAGTGGCGGGGCGGGTTCACCCGCAACGCGCCGATCGCCGATCTCAAGGGCGGTTACGCGCAGATGAAGGCCGATCAGCAGGCGGTGCTTAAATTTTTCAAAGACAACGGTATTGCCGAAAAACAGGTGGACATCTCGCCGGTGTTCGTCGACAAGCCGTATCAGTACGACCGCAATCTGCCGCAGGAATATGTCTTGCGCCAGGATGTGCTGGTCCAATCGGGCGAAGTGGAAAAGATCAATAAGCTCTCGAAAAATATACAAAAGTTGATCGATACTGGCGTAATTTTCTCAAGCCAGGCGCTGGAGTACTACTATACTAAATTGCCGGAACTCCGAATCAACCTGCTTGGCGACGCGGTCAAGGACGCAAAATTGCGGGCGGAAAAACTGCTCGAGAGCAGCGGCAAAGGCGTAGGCGCCCTGAAAACCGTATCGACCGGCGTGGTACAGGTGCTGCCGGTCAACTCGACCGACATCTCCGACTACGGCAACTTCGATACCTCGACCATCGACAAAGAGGCGATGGTGACGGTCAAGGCGACTTTCGAGATAAAGTAATTTTATATACTCGACACCCGACCTCGAAAATTCGAGGTCGGGTGTCTTTTGTTTGAAAAATTAAATAGCCGCCCAGCCCCGCGTTTCGCGGGACGGGGCGGCTTTTCCTACGTCAGGCCGAAGCCCCTGCAGGATTTGCATTTACCGGTGCCGCGGCAGGCCGGACATACTTTGTACTTCTTACCCCGCCTGCGGCGAGGCAGGATCATCACCACGCACGCGCCACGGCAGGTGCCGCATTGGCCGTTGCCGACCTGGGTAAACGGCGAGAAATCCGCACAGCGGTTACATTTTCGCGGCGGTCGCGTTTCCAGTTCCAATTTTCACCTCCCTCGGCTTGGTTTTTGTAGCCGTATTTTACTATATTCGACATTCGACACCCGACCTCGAATTTTCGAGGTCGGGTGTCTTTTGTTAAATAACTTTTGCCAGGTACTGTCCGGTGAGCGATTTTTTGATCCGCGCCACTTCTTTCGGCGTGCCGGCGGCCACCAGTTCACCCCCCTTGTCGCCGCCCTCCGGTCCGAGGTCGATGATATGGTCGACTGATTTGATTACGTCCAGGTTATGCTCGATGATTAAAACAGTGTTGCCTTTATCGACCAGCTTTTGCAAGACGACCAGCAGACGTTTGATATCGTCGAAATGCAACCCGGTGGTCGGCTCATCCAAAATGTAGAGAGTGCGGCCGGTGGCGCGGCGGGAGAGTTCAGTCGCCAGTTTGACGCGCTGGGCTTCGCCGCCCGAGAGGGTGGTGGC
Organism: bacterium; assembly: GCA_021786695.1. Taxonomy (GTDB): domain Bacteria; phylum Patescibacteriota; class Patescibacteriia; order Patescibacteriales; family GWE2-39-37; genus JAJYMT01. Next base: position 15,216 of record JAJYMT010000002.1, on the reverse strand, counting down.
CGATTGGCCGAGTTTGATATAACCCAGGCCGACCTCGAACAGGGTGGCGAGCTTTTGGTGGATGGCCGGTACGTTCTTGAAAAATTTCATCGCCTCCTCCACCGTCATATTCAGTACCTCGGAGATATTTTTTTCTTTGTAGTGGATTTCCAGCGCCTCTTTGTTGTAGCGCGCGCCGTGGCAGACCTCGCACTCAACATAGACGTCCGGCAGGAACTGCATCTCGATCCGCATCATGCCGTCGCCGGAGCAGGCCTCGCAGCGGCCGCCGACCACGTTGAAGGAGAAGCGGCCGGCCTTGTAACCCTTGATCTTGGCCTCCGGCAGGGCGGCGAACAGGTCGCGGATCGGAGTGAAGACGCCGGTGTAGGTGGCCGGATTGGAGCGCGGGGTGCGGCCGATCGGTGATTGGTCGATATTGATCACTTTGTCGATGTGTTCCAGTCCCTCGATCCGCTGGTGTTTGCCCGGAGCGGTTTTGGCACGGTAGAATTTCTGGTTCAAGGCGTTGGCCAGGATATCGGTCATCAAGGTGGATTTGCCGGAGCCGGAGACGCCGGTGATGGCGATGAACTTTCCGAGCGGAAAGACCACGTCGATATTTTTCAAATTGTGTTCCGAGGCGCCGATGACTTTCAGATCCTTGCCGCTGCCGGTGCGGTACCTGGACGGCGGCGGAATCTCCTTGCGCGCCGACAGATAGTCGCCGGTCAGGGTTTTGGCTTTTTTGATGTTCGCGGGCGTACCTTGCGCCACGATTTTTCCGCCGTGTTCGCCCGCGCCCGGCCCGACATCGATGATCCAGTCGGAGGCCAGCATGGTCGCCTCGTCATGCTCGATCACGATCACCGTGTTGCCGAGGTCGCGCAACTGTTTCAGGGTGGCGATCAGCTTGTCGTTGTCCCGCTGGTGCAGGCCGATCGACGGTTCGTCCAGGATGTACAGGACGCCCACCAAGGCCGAACCGATCTGGGTGGCGAGACGGATGCGCTGGGCCTCGCCGCCTGAAAGGGAGGTGGTGGCGCGGTCGAGCGTCAGGTAGTCGAGACCGACATTGGACAGGAACTCCAGGCGGGTGCGGATCTCTTTTAAAATCTGCCTGGAGATCTTTTTCTCCCGTTCGGTAAGTTGGCGTCCGGATTCGAGCGTGACGAAAAAGGATTTGGTCTGGTCGATTGGCATGGTGGTCACCTGGTGGATGGAAAGATCGACCAGGGTGACCGCGAGCATCTCCGGCTTCAGCCGTTTGCCCCCACAGGTCGGACAGACCAGCACGCGCATATATTGTTCGATCTCGCGGCGCACGTAATCCGATTCGGTCTGCTGGTAGCGGCGTTCCAGATTGGGGATCACGCCTTCGAATTCAGTGGTCAATTCGCCCTGGAAGCGGTCGCTGTCGTACTCGACCTTGTAGGATTTATCGCCGGTGCCGTGAAGCACGATCTCGAGCTGTTTCTTGGAAAGATCCTTGATGGCGGTATTGAGGTCGAAGCCATGCTTGACGGCGACCGTGCCGAGGATGCGCGACAGCCAGTTCTGGCCGACCGCGGTGTTGTGGACCCAGGGTTTGATCGCCCCCTGGGCGATGGTCAGATTGGGATTCAAGATCAATTTTTCGTCGATTTCCAGCTTGGTGCCGAGACCGGAGCAGTCGGGGCAGGCGCCGTGCGGCGAATTGAAGGAAAAGTTGCGCGGTTCGAGCTCCGGCAGGGAGATGCCACAGTCGGGGCAGGCAAGCAGTTTGGAGTAGGTGTATTTACCGAGTTCTTTCTCGTCTCCCGCTTTGCTGGCCTTGGTTTTTTCCAGCCCCTCTTCGGTAATCACTGATACCAATCCGTCGCCGAGCTCCAGCGCCTTTTCCACCGCCTCCGAGAGCCGTGTCTGGTCGTCTTTGGTCTTGCCGACCGCCAGGCGGTCGATCACGATTTCCACCGTGTGTTTTTTCTGCTTGTCCACCGCCAGATCCTCCGCCTCTTCCAGGGAGTAAAGTTTGTTGTCGAAAATTACCCGGCGATAGCCGGCCTTAGTGACGCCGGCCAAAAGGTTCTTGTGTTCGCCCTTTTTGTCCCGCACCACCGGCGCCAGAATCAGGATGTCTTGCTTCTCGTAATGCTTGTTGATGCGATCCACGATCTCATCCACGGTGTAGGGTTTGACCTTTTTGCCGCACTGCGGGCAATGCGGGATGCCGATGCGGGCGTATAAGAGGCGCAGATAATCATATACTTCGGTCATGGTGCCGACGGTCGAACGGGGGTTGTGCGAGGCGGTTTTTTGGTCGATCGAGATGGCCGGGGAGAGTCCCTCGATCAGATCGACGTCCGGCTTGTCCATTAAACCGATGAACTGGCGGGCGTAAGCCGAGAGCGATTCGACATAGCGGCGCTGGCCCTCGGCATAGATAGTATCGAAGGCGAGCGAGGACTTGCCGGAACCGGAGAGTCCCGTGATGACCACGAACTTGTCTCGCGGAATTTTGACGTCGATGTTCTTCAGATTGTGCACCCGCGCGCCCTTGATGGAGATGTAATTTTGCATATATCGCGAATTAATCACGAATTTAATGCGAATTAACGACGAATTAGAATTCGAATAATTCGAGTTAAATTCGCGATGAGTTTTTATTTAACGCAAGTTATTATACATAAGAAATTCGTCCAGGTCAAGCATCCTTACCGGTTACGAAAAAAGGCCGTCGATTCGACGGCCTTCAGGCGGTTTTTTAAAGCCAAGCAGGCATTACCGGGCCGGAAAAGGCCTACGGCTTTTTCCACTCCATACCCGCCGTGATATATTCTCTCCTGGGCCATACAAGGTGCGGCAGTATTTCCATGAAGCCGAAGTCCTCCACGTGGCGTACCTTCGGCTTGATGGAACTTTGGATGATGCCAGTCATCCGATTCGCTTCGCGATCCGTCATCAGGGCGATTGGCAGAGCCGGATCATAGTCCGCGAATCTCGGTTCGTACTTGAAAAAATCGTAAGCAATCGATAACGTTTCCCGCTGGATGTTCCAGTTGATGTCGGCGTAGACGTTTTCATACATCCAGGATTTGATTTCCGCGAATATTTTTGCGGCTTCGGAATCGGAGAAAGAAATTACGCCCTTCTCGCAGCTCTCTTTTGCCAGAGAAAAAATGCAATGAGCGACCCACTCCCGCGGCTGATTTCCCAGCTTATAGAGATGCGGCGGCAGATGATTTTCCTGCATATGGCCGTTCCGGAGACCGTCCTTGATGTCGGAAAAGGTGTAGGCGATCTTGTCCGCGTACATAACTACGGCGTCTTCCAGCGGCAGCTCGGGGTTCACGGTCAAGCCGCCGCCGCCCCGGGAATGGTTGGCGATGCCCTGAAGCGTTTCAAAGGAAAGATTCAGCCCTTTGCCCTGGCGCTCGATCCGCTGGGCGATCACTACGCCGAATATCTCATGGCGGAAATCGTGGCCGGTTTTTTGGGCGATGAACTCTTCGCCCATGTGGCCGTACGGCGCGTGGCCGATGTCGTGTCCCCAGGCGATCGCCTGGCAGAGGTGGACGTTCAGGCCGAGGATCCGCGCGATAGCAGTCGCCACGGAGACCACCTGAAAGGTGTGGCTCAGGCGCGTCCGTACGTGCGGATTTTCCGGAAAGCAGAAGACCTGCGTCTTGTCTTTCAAGCGGCGGATCGCCTTGCTCTCCAGGATTTTTTGCACGTCCAGTTCGAACGGATCAAGCACGTTGCAGTACATAAAGTCATCGTCCTTGGTTGAATTCAGCCGGCCGCGGCTGGCATACGACTTGAACGCCTTGTGGGCGAGACCGTCCTTGAACTGTTCCATTTTTCCCTCCGGGAGGTTTTTATTATAAAGAGCGGATTTAATAATAGCGATTATTGATTTTATGCTATTCGGACCGAATAATCAAGCCCCCGGCCCCGGGAGCCGTTTTACTTGCTTAGGGACATTAATCTTGATAAACTAAATAGGTAAAAATCGAAGAAATTTATGTCGGATAACCTGATAATTTTACTCTTGACCGCGCTTGTTTTCGGTGTTGTTTTAGTGATTTTTTTATTACTCAAAAAAAAGAGCGGTTCGGATAACGGCGAAAAACTCGGAGCTTTGATGGAGCGGCTTTCGGGGCTCGCCGACCAGAACAAGGAATTGAGGCAGATGATGGATTTGAAGTTGGCCGAGACCCACCGCGCCAACCAGGAGCAGTTCGGCCAAACCGCCAAGATCGTGCAGGGCATCACCGGCCAATCGGCCAAGCTGATCGCCGAAGTCACGGAAAAACTGACTAAGCTGGACGAGACCAACCGGCAGGTGGTTAATTTTTCAGCGCAACTGCAGAATTTGCAGGACATACTGAAAAATCCGAAACAGCGCGGCGTCTTGGGTGAATATTTTTTGGAAGAGACGCTGAAAAACGTCTTGCCGCCGAATTCGTACCAGATGCAATACGCGTTCAAGGACGGCACGATCGTGGACGCGGTGGTTTTCGTCAAAGACAAAATCATCCCGGTCGATTCCAAATTTTCACTTGAAACGTACGAGAAGATATTGGTCACTACTGACCCTGAGGGGCGCGAGCGGCTGGAAAAGCAGTTCAAATCGGACCTGAAGAATCGCATCGACGAGACCTCCAAATACGTGAAACCGACGGAAAAAACCATGGATTTCGCCTTCATGTTTATTCCCTCGGAGGCGATCTATTATGATCTGCTCATCAACAAAGTGGGTGCGGTGCAGGTGAACACCCGCGATTTGATCGAGTACGCCTTCAAGGATAAGCACGTCATCATCGTCTCGCCGACCTCCTTCCTGGCTTATCTGCAGACGGTATTGCAGGGTTTGCGCGCGATGCAGATCGAGGAAAGCGCCAAGGAGATCATGGCCAACGTGGAGAAACTCGGCAAGCACATCTCAAGCTATGATGACTTTATGAAAAAACTCGGCGTCTCTCTCGGTACGACCGTCAGCCACTTCAACAATGCCTCGAAAGAATTCAAAAAAATCGATAAGGATGTAGTGCGGATTGCCGGCGGCGAATCGAAGATCGAGGCGCTGGTGCTGGAGAAGCCCAAAGGCGATGAATAGATTTACGATTTAAGATTTACGATTTAAGAATAATACGGCATTTTACGCTCTCTTAAATTTTAAATCTTAAATTTTAAATCGGTTGAATGAGCCGCATAGAGGCGTCATCAGTAATAAATAATGGAAAATTGCAAGAGGCTATAATCAGAACCGTAGCTTTTTTTGATTTATTCGAATTTCCATTGACCAAATTCGAGATTTGGAAATATCTGTGGTCGCCGGACGGCGCGCCGGTCGGACTGTTTGAAATCGAAACGATGATCGGCGAGCTGATAAGCAGCCGCAAGATCGAGGAAAAATTCGGCTTCTGTTTTTTGCCGGGCCGGGACTCGACGGTCGCCGTGCGCCAGACGAGCTATAATCTAGCGCAAAAAAAAATAAAGATCGCGGTCCGCGCGGCCCATTGGTTGAAATATTTCGTCGGCGTCAAGATGGTCGCGGTGGTGAACAGCGTGGTGCTCGGCAGCGTCAAGAAATCGAGCGACATCGATCTGTTCATCGTTACGGCGCGCAACCGTATTTGGCTGTCGCGTTTAGTCGTTACCGCTTTAGTCGAGATGCTCGGTCTTCGCCGGCATGGCGATAAAATCACCGACCGATTGTGCCTGAGTTTTTACGCCGACGAGGATCGTTTGGAGATGGAAAATCTACTCCTGCCTGTTGATCCGTATTTTTGCTACTGGTTGGCAACGCTTACGCCGATCTATGACGACGGACGCTACGGACCGTTGCTTGAAAAAAACCGCTGGCTTGGCCGCTACTTGCCGAATTATTTCGCCGGCGCGGTCGGCGACCGGTACCGGGTGCTTGATAGCTGGCCGGCCCGTTTGACAAAATTTCTTGATGGGCTGTGGTTCAATTCAATCATCGGCCGCTGGTGCGAACGCGGCGCAAAAAAAATGCAACTCAAAAAAATGTCATTAAACCGTGAAAGTTTGGCCGGCCGGAACGATTCAAGGGTAGTGATTTCCGATCGGATCCTCAAGTTCCACGAGTCGGACCGCCGCCAGGAATTTTTAGACCGCTGGCAGGAGAAGTGCGGGCAACTGCTCGCCTAAACAACCGCAAATGGCAAAGACGGAAAAAATCATTTCATTCGGCCTGTACCTGCTCGTTTTTTTGCTGCCCTGGCAGACGCGCTGGATCATCCGGGCCGGAGAGATCAACGGCGGATATTGGGAATACGGAACGATCAGTTTGTATGGGACGGATGTATTATTATTTTTATTGTTGGTTTTATTCAGTTATTTTGTTCTGCAAAACCACAAAACACAAATTATCCCGCCACAGCGGGACCCCGCCAGGGCGGTGGCAAAACCACAAAACACAAATTATCCCGCCACAGCGGGACCCCGCCAGGGCGGTGGCAAAACCCAAACAAAACTCATTTATTTTTTTATCATCGGCCTTAATTTAATTTCCTTGATTTCAATATTTTTTGCCGCGGATAAGTTGGTGGCGGCACAGGCGTACGTGAGGTTGACGCTTGGCATGGGGTTATTTTTTCTGGTGAGCAATGCGGGATATGACCGCATCAAATTGCTTTATGCGTTTTTGTCCGGAGCGGCTTTTCAGGCGACGCTCGGCATCTGGCAGTTTTTGACGCAATCGACCTTTGCGAACAAGTGGCTGGGGCTCGCCGCCCATCCGGCCGCGGCGGGCGGCAGTTCGGTAATTGAAACCCTGGCCGGCCTGCCCGCCGGACAGGCGGGCGGGCGCTGGTTGCGCGCCTACGGAGGGTTGGACCACCCCAATGTGCTTGGTGGGCTATTGGCAGTCGCAATTTTAATTTTATTGTCATTGCGAGGAGCTAATGCGACGACGCAATCTAAGGTTAAAATAAATGTGGTCGGTGATTTTTACTGGAGATCGCCACGCTCCCTGCGGTCACTCGCGATGACAATTATTTTTTATTTTTTATTTTTTATTTTTCTTTCCGCCTTGTTTTTCACCTTCAGCCGCGGGGCGTGGGCGGGGCTGATTGTCGGGTTAGTTGTGTATTTTGGATTTTGGATTTTAGATTTTAGATTTGGAAATGCAGAAGCACGCTCAGGGGTCGGAGAAGCTCTTAAGATATTTCTTAAATTAATTGCTGCCAGCGCAGTGTTTATCTCCATTTTATTTTTTTCATATAAAGATTTGGTGCTGACGCGTTTATCGCAGGATACGCGGCTGGAGATCAAATCAAGCGCCGAACGTATGGCTTCGTATCGTGACGCGGCGGCGACGATCAAAGGCAACCTGCTTGCCGGAGTCGGCATCGGCAACTACACTTTGGCGCTCAAAAATTTTTATCCGGGCCGGCCGGCCTGGTTTTATCAGCCGGCGCATAATGTTTTTCTTCTTGTCTGGGCGGAACTAGGAATTATCGGATTAATTTTATTTGTCGTTATTTTTGTGTATTTGATTTTTTTTAATTTAAAATTAAATAAATTAAAATTGATTCAAAATTCAAAATTAAAAATTAAAAATTCAAACGACGATACGGACGTGAACGACGGTTACTTCAATTCAACACTTTTGTTAGTATTATTTATAATTATGCTCGTAGATCATTATTTTTGGAGTTTACATTTCGGCGTTTTGTTTTTCTGGCTGCTGATCGGATTGGCGGCGAAAGAGTTGCGGGAGGAGCGGGCCGACATCTGATCCGGCGGGGTGTGGACAAACTTGACAATACCGGCCGGTTTGTGTGGATAAAGTGAAAATCAATGACCCAAGGGGCCATTTTTTTTATTGAAAAAAACCGTGACTTGACGCCGGGATGATAAGAAAATGATGGTGTGTTGATAATATTCATTATTAATTTTGCTAATGTTAGGTTTAATATTTTGTTAATTATCCTTGCATCAATAGTGGTTTTTATGTCTTAATATGCGGTTGAATATTATCAAAATATTATCAAAAAATGCGATAGTTTTAAGACGGTTTTTGTGCTATAATTTTGTTATCGATTTGAAGGTATTTTCGAAGTGGACTAAAGACAAAAATTAGATAAATTTTTAGGGTCCCCATGCCTCTAAAACAAATATCAAATACACAACTGATTCCGTTGTGCAAAATTGCTCGTTCCAGCCAATACACGCAGCAGTATTTGTCATTACTGGTGCAACGGAAAAAATTGCGCGCCCGAAGGATCGGACGTAATTATTTCACTACGAAAGAATGGTTCGACGATTATCTGATCAAGCACGGACGCAAGGATCAGGAGTCGATTTCGAAAAAATTCATTCCGAACGGCATAACTAAAGCCAAGAAAAAGGTCTCGCGGGAACTTTTGGGCTTTAGTTTTTTTGTCGGCCAAAAACTGGGCGGCGCCAAGCGGGAGGCGGCCGAGAAAGTCGGTATCAAGCCCTGGGTCGGGCGCCTGGTAATCTTTTCCTGGTTCGTTCTGATTCTGTCGATCTATATCGTCCGTTATTCGCCGGCCGCGACTGGTCGGATAATCGCGGCCGCGGAGCGAACGTTCACCGCGCCCGGGCGCGCCATCATTTCCGTTTACGGCCGTTACTCCCCCACCAGCTTCATCGGCAGTTATCGCCTCGATACCATGCCGGCGAAGGCAGAACGATAAAATGTAAAAATTAAAGATCAAAATGAAAAATGACGATGCAAAATTTAAAATTAGAGATGCTGAATATTTTTACATTTTAAATTGTCCCGCCACCGAAATTTATTTATTGAGGGCGGGATCTCGCCAGGGCGGTGATAATTTTGATTTTTGATTTTTACATTTTGAATTATTGGATGAAAAATAAAATAACAATTTTAATCACAGGCGCACTCTTGCTGATAATACCGTTATCCAGCCATGCCCTGATGCAGTCCGCTTCCTACCGGCTGTACGAGACGGTGTTGCAGGATTTTGACGGGCCGGTGATTTCTAATGTTGCTTCGAGCGCGGGCCAAACCACCGCCACCGTTTCCTGGGATACTGACGTAGTGGCAGACGGTTTCGTGATTTATGACACCAACGCCGGCTTTACCGCGTCCAAAGAACAGGGGTCGAGTGCCAAGGTCTCGACCAGCCAGAGCGTTGCGCTGGTCGGCCTCTCTGCCGCGACCACCTACTACTACCGCGTCCGTTCGACCAGTTTTTACGGCGGCGCCACCACCGATTCGACCGTCCGTTCCTTCACCACCGCGGCCGCGCCGGTCGTTACTCCGCCCGTCCCGCCGTCCGGCGGCGGCATGCTGATCATCGACAAGACGGACAAGATAGCGCCCATCATCAGTAATTTGGCGGTCGGCAAAATTCTCTCCGACTCAGCGGTTGTTACCTGGAACACCAATGAAAAAGCCAACAGTTTCGTCACTTACGGCTTGAGCTCCGCTTACGGCCGCACTTCGGGGCAGTGGGACGCGGTGAACGAGCACGCGGTGACCCTGCTCGGACTTGAACCCGACACCAAATATCTGTTCAGGGCGCTGTCGGCGGACGATTCGGGCAATCTCGCTTCCTCAACCGAGGCGAGTTTCACCACTTTGACGATCGAGGCGGAGAGCAAACTGCCGGCATCGGACAAGAAGGAGCCGGCGAATCTGGCGGCGGCGCTCGAAAAAGCGCGCCAGATCATCGAGAGGTTTTCCACCACCGTTTCGATCGACGTGCTCCGCAGCGACGTTACCGCGCATCTGAATGCCCTGGAATTCATCAACCGGATCCTGCCGGCGCCGTCTTTCAACGCCGAACCGAAAGTGGAGATCGGAACGGACAACGCGGTCATCGGTTGGGAGACCTCGCTCGACGCCAGTTCGCAGGTCGCCTTCGCGCCGCAGGACGGCTATCAATCCAATTCCAAGGAACCGTACAACCAGATCATCGGCAACGCGGACGAACGGGTGAAGATCCATAGCGTCAAAATCATCAATCTGAAACCGGATACCCTGTACCACTATCAGTTGCGCTCGAAAGCGACCATCGGACCGCTTGCCCAGTCGCGCGACTTCACCTTCCGCACCAAAAAATCCGGTTTGGAGATCGTCAGCTATTCTTTCAAGATTCTGTCGACCGAGTCGGCGCAGTTCCGCTGGATCACTTCGGCCGAGACCGATTCCTCGCTCCGTTATGCCCCTTACCGCGGCAACACCCTGGCGGTGGACGAGGCCAAGACCCTGTCGAGCGATCTGGTGTCGCTCGTCCATGAGATCGTGGTCAACACCTTCGAGGGCGGCACCATCTACAACATCGAACTTTCCGGCAAGGACGCGAACGGCCGGGTAGTGAGCAAAACCATCGAACAGTTTTCGACTTCCAAGGATAATTTGCCGCCGCAGATTTCGCAGGTGCGAACCGATTCGGTGATTATCCCCGGCAAGGAGGACCGCATCCAGGTGATCATCACCTGGCAGACCAATGAGCCGGCCACTTCGCGCGTCTATTTCCAGCGGGGCATCGCGGCCGCCGACAAAGATCCGACCGAGAAGACCAACCCGGACCCCAACTACACCAAGCGGCACGTGATCGTGATCCCGCGGCTCGAGCCGGGCCAGGTCTATTCCTTCCGGGTCGAGTCGATCGATTCGGGCGGCAGCGCCAGCAAGTCCCAACTCTATTCAATCCTGGCGCCGAAAAAGAAAGAGACGATTTTCGATATCATCCTGCGCATACTGGAAGAGACCTTCGGCTGGATCGGAGATATCAGGAAATGAGGATTTTAGATTTAGGATTTAAGATTTAAGAATGAGCATCAGACACAAAACAATCAAACAGATTTTATCCACAATGGTTTTGCTGGTCGTTTTGTTTACTTTTTTCTTGCAGTCACCCGTGAAAGCGCAAGTCAACCCATTGTATAATTTTAAAGGCAAGATCGTGGCTTCGTCCGGTCTGCCGGTCGCGGACGGGCGGTACGACGTGAGTTTCGCCCTGTTCACGCAAGCCGCGGGCGGGGCGAGCATCTGGTCGGAATCGCTTACCGCGGCCACCCGTTTCAGCGCGACCGTGAGCGGCTCGGCCGTCGGCGCCTCGACCATCACTTACAACTACAATGCCGACGCCAACGAAAGCACGCTCCGGGTCGGCCAGCACCTTTCTTCCGGCTCCTCGACCGCCCTGGTCGTCGATTTCGATACCGCTGCCAATACCGTCACCGTGGCCGGCACCGCGCCGGTCTGGGTGAACGGCGCCGCGCTCGACAACCGGCCGCGCCTCACCGGCGGGGTGCTGGACGTGGATCTGGGTACGGTGGCCGGACTCGCGGGCATCAATTTCAACCAGCTTTTGTATCTGGAGGTGACTTTCAACGCCGAGACCTTCCAGCCGCGCAAACTTTTAGCGACCGTACCGACCGCTTTCAACGCCGCGCGGCTGAACGGCCTGGACGCCAGTTCGTTTTTGAATTCCTCGCAGAACGCGACCATCACCGCCGCCTGGACCTTCGCCAATCCGTTGAATATTTCCACCTCGTCTGCCGCCACCGCGCTGACCGTCACCCAGGGAGGAGCCGGCAACGTGCTGGAACTCAAAAACAGCACCTCTTCGGTGATGACGGTGCTCGCAAGCGGTTTCGTCGGCATCGGCACTTCTTCTCCGAGCTCGCAATTGACCGTCTACGGCAACGCCCTGATCGAAGGGGCGGGTCGTTATTTGAGCTTCGGCGGTTCATCGGGCGCGCTCGGCTACGGCTTCCGCGATAACGGCGGCGTGATCGAATTGCGGAATGCCGGCGGCAGCTGGCAACCGATCGGCGCCGGCGGCTCGGGCGCGGTGGCGCCGGGCACGGCCGGCCAGGTCGCTTTTTACAACGTGAGCGGCACCACGGTCGTCGGTTCCTCGGCGCTGTTCATCGACGGCTCGGGCAATGTGGCGGTCGGTACCACCACCATCGCCGCCGGCGGAGAGCGTAATCCCAAGTTGCAGGTCGCCGGCGCGGTGGCCGCCAACTATTATTGCGACGCCAACGGCAACAACTGCGTGGACGCCTCGAACGGCTGGGGCATGTCCGGCTCCTTCGTCGGCACCACCACCGCCACCACTAACGGACAATTCGCCAGTTCCACTTTGCGCGGCTATCAGGCCGGCAACAACATCTGTACCGCGCAATTTTCCGGCAGCCATTTCTGCAGGACCGATGAAATAATTTATACCATCGCCACCAAGAGCATCGCTAATTTTTCCGGCACCGCCTGGATCGCCGAAGGGCCGCCCGGCTACACTTCGAACTCCAACGACTGCAACGGCTGGACTTCGAGTTCGAGCGTTTCCCTGGGCGCCTTCTGGCTATTCGATTCGAACGGCGGCGGGGCCGGCTGGCTGACCAACTGTTCCGGCCTCAAGCCGATCGCCTGCTGCCGATGACAATTCCGCCAGGAATTGTCATCCCGAGGAGTAAAAACGACGAGGGATCCCTTCGCGGCTTAAGGGATAAAAGAGATTTCTCACCGCCAGCTGGCGGTTCGAAATGACAAAAGAAAAAATGAAAATATTAAACCGACAACTAAAACCACTGCTCCTTACCGGCATATTCGCGGCGGTTTTGTTGTTCGGTTTTTCCGTTGATCGGGCATCCGCGCAAAGTTATTGGGTCAGCAATCCGGCGAGTTGCCCGCAGACCGACAACACTAATTTTCCGGGCCAGAACTGCGCGCCGAACAACATCTGCGGTAGTATCACCGGCATCGCCCAGTGCTATAATACCGGCTCGCTCACTCAACCGTCATCATCTTCCACGCCTTCCGAGACGCTCTACTCCGGTTCCTTCGGCGGCGGTTACATCTTGAACTGCTACGGCACCGACTCGGCGCCGAATCCGTACTGCGACAATAACGGCGCCTGGTCCTGCAACCGCGACACCAGTTGTTATAACGGCCCGTCCAATCGCACTACCGTTTGTAATGGCGCGACCTTCGGTTGCGGCTCCTGCCGGACCGGTTTCGTCGATTGCAACTCTTCGCCCTCTACTTGCGAAGTGCAAGCGGGCGTGACGCCGGGCGGCGAGGCCAACACCGTAATTAACGGTTCCTGTGCCCTGGCCTGTGCGACCGGCTATCTGGATTGTAACGGCGACCTGGGTACGGGCGGCAACGGTTGCGAAATCCAGAACGGCGGCGCCTGCACGCTCGCAGGACTGCCCGGCACCTACTCCGGCTGTTCAGCCGGCGCGGGCAACTGCGTGATCGCCAAACAGAATTTTCAGACAGCGACCGAAGCGAAATATTCCTCCGCCTCCGAGCCGCTGCTTTGGGGCACGCAGTACGGCGGCGGCGCGCTGATGTCGCTGTCGCAAAATAGCGCCTCGACCACCGGCGCGATGTTTTATGTCTCGAACGACGGCAAGGTCGGCATCGGCACCAGTTCGCCTTCCGCGGCCCTGACCGTCGGCGTGGCCTCGGGTACGCAGTTCCTGGTGAACGCGACCGGAGTCGTTACGGCCGGCGTCTGGCAGGGTTCAGCCATCGGCATCGGCTACGGTGGCACCGGACGCACCGGCTGGACCGCGAATGCTCTGATCTATGCCTCTTCCACCAACGTGCTCGGAGAGATTTTGCCGGGCGGCGACGGCTATGTCCTGCAGATGTCGGGCGGCCGGCCGACCTGGGTTTCATCCGTCACCGGCGCCGCGCACACGCTGCTCGGCCCGTCGCATTCGGACGCGACCGGCACGCCGGCAACCGGCGATCTGATTTTCCGCAACGGTTCAAATCAATGGACTAATCTGACGATCGGTTCAGCGGGCCAGGTACTTTCCGTCGTTGGCGGGCTGCCGGCCTGGACCGGAACCTCCTCGCTCGGCCTTGAACCGGCCTTCGGTATCCTTGGAATCGCCAAGGGCGGCACCAACAACACCACTTTCAACTCCAATGAACTGATTATCTACAACGGCTCGGCTTTGGCCTCTTCCGGTTTTACCACTGCCTCCTTTGCCTCGAGTACCCACACCCACACCGGAGTGTACCAGGCGTCCGACGCCACCCTGTCCGGTTTGGCCGCATTCAACACCAACGGATTCCTGGTGCAAACGGCTCCAGACACTTTCGCCGGACGCTCGCTCGTCGCCTCCACCAGCCGCATCACCATTCTTTTCGCTGACGGCGTCGGCGGCAATCCTACTTTAGACGTAGATCAGTCGGCTTTTAACATCAACTCGCTTGGCGGCGGTCCGCTTTCGGTTGCGAACGGCGGTACCGGTTCGACCACCCTGACGGTGGGCGGCGTGCTTTACGGCAACGGCACCAATGCGATAAGAGCGGTAGCGCCGGCCGCGGACGGCTGGACATTGCAGATGCAGGGCGGCGTGCCGACCTGGGTTTCGGCAGTGACGGGCGCGGCCCATACCATCATCGGCCCGTCGCATTCAGACGCGACCGGCACGCCGGCCGCGGGCGATCTGTTCTACCGCAACGCCGGCAACACCAACTGGACCAACCTGGGTGTAGGCAGTGCCGGCCAGATCCTCTGGGTTTCTGGCGGCGCCCCGGCCTGGACCTCGACCTCCACCCTGGGGCTGGCAAACGCCAGCCACACCCACTCGACCTCCTCCATCACCTCGGGCGTGTTCGGCCTGGCCTACGGCGGCACCAACAATTCCAGCTATACCAGTAACGAGTTCATCATCTACAACGGCGCTGGGCTGGTCTCCTCCGGCGCCTCCTCCACTTCCTTTGCCGCAGCCGACCCCGGCCTGACCGCGCTCGCCGCCTACAACACTAACGGCTTCCTGGTCCAGACCGCCAACAACACCTTTGCCGGTAGAAGTTTCGCCACCTCAAGCAACCGCATCGTGATCCTCAATGCCGACGGCGTCGCCGGCAACCCGACCTTCGATGTGAGCGAAGCGAACATCGCCATCAACAACCTCTCCGGCGTGCTCAGTATCGCCAAGGGCGGTACCGGCACGAGCACCGCGCCGACCTACGGCCAACTCTTGGTCGGCACCGCCGCCGGCGGCTACAACCTGCAGGCGACCTCCACCCTCGGACTCGAACCCGCCATCTCGATCCTCTCGGTGGCCAAGGGCGGCACTGGTTCAAGCACCCTCACCGCGAACGGCCTGCTCCTGGGTAACGGCTCGAGTCCGATCAACGCTCTGGCCATCGGCTCAACCGGTCAGGTCCTCTGGGTTTCCTCCGGCGCCCCGGTCTGGACCGCGACCAGCTCGCTCGGGTTAGCGGCTTCGAGCCACACCCACGCAACAAGT